>JBBQEA010000006.1:0-45559 GCA_038320245.1 Chitinophagales bacterium
AATTATTAATTGGCGCAGGATTGGTATTTGCTGGTATGCTGGTAATTGTTTGGAAATGAATTCCACTGTTTGTATTGCTGACATCTCTTTTAAATAGCATAACGGCTGTTTAACCACCATTTAACCCAATCTGGTTAATATTTACGGATAATAGTGTGCACCTTTGTTTTAACATGTGTTAAATGGAATTAAACCAATGCGTTCATCAACAATAAAATGGATTATCCTGTTATCAACCATTGTAATCGGCTTATTGGTGATTGCACAATTATTCTGGCTTAATAAAATTTACAATTATGAGCAAAAAGAATTTAACAGCAGCGTTGTAAAAAGCATCAAAGGATTTTATGAAGCGTTGGAAATTACCAATTCCAATACCAGTCATTTACAAAATTTAATAGAAAAACCTAATAGCAACACCTATCTTTTTAGAATTGATAGTATCCCGCCAACAGATTCCCTCATAAGCAACCTGGTAAATAATTTAGAAGACTTTGGCGTATTTGCAGATTGCAAAATGGCTTTATACAGTAAGGATTTACACAGGTATATACTCCAGCAATATCTACCAACTGCCGGCACAAAACATCCCGGAAATACTGACACTGAACTTACACTATACAGCAAAGAATATACTTATGTGCAGTTGTATTTTCCTCACCGATCCCAGTATATTTTAAATGAAATGAGTTGGTGGATTGCCTCCAGTGTACTTTTATTAATCATACTAATTGCCCTGGGCGTAAGTATGTTTCACTTGTTCCGGCAAAAGTTTTTAAACGAAATTCAGCATGATTTTATTCAGAATGTAACACACGAATTTCAAACGCCGCTTACTACTTTAACAGTTGGTTTAGACATCATTTCTAAACCATCTATTATACAGCATCCGGAAAAACTGGAAAAGTATACCAGGTTAATGCAGGGGCAAACCGCCTATCTCAAACATCATATCGACAACCTGATGAGGGTATTGAAAACGGAGGCCAACGGTTTGGTAATGCAAAAAGAAATGATGGCACCCAATGAATTAATAAAGAATGCTGTTACGCAATTATATGCCGCCATTGAAGAAAAGCATGCCAATATACAATTGCATCTGGAAGAAGTGAATGACACTATCTTTATGGACACCGGTAATATGTATGTAGCCATACTTAACGTAATTTCAAATGCTATCAAATACTCAAAAAATCCTTTGGTTATAATTGAGACAACAATGAATAATGGCATATATCGTATTTCTGTAAAAGACAATGGCATCGGTATTGCAGAACGATACCAGCAAAAGCTTTTTAAAAAGTTTTACCGGGTGCCTACAGGCGATGTACACAACGTAAAAGGCCTGGGACTAGGTTTATATTTTGTAAAAAAAGTAGTAACTGCACACAAGGGAACTATAACAATAAAAAGTATTGAAGATATTGGAACTGAATTTATAATTGAATTGCCTAAACAATAAATAAGCAAACTATGTCAGCAACAAAAGCATCCATATTATTTGCAGAAGACGATGCAAGCCTTGCCTTTATGGTAAAAGACAGCCTGGAAGACGAAGGATATAAAGTATTGCATTGTTCCGATGGACAAACGGCCATCGATGCATTTGACAAAACAAAATTCGACATCTGTTTATTAGACATTATGATGCCCAATAAAGATGGCTATATGGTAGCAAAAAAAATCCGGCAGCAGAGTGATGTAATACCCATTATTTTTTTAAGTACCAAAAGCCAGGTGGAAGACAGGCTAAAAGGATATGAATCGGGTGCAGATGATTATTTAGCAAAGCCTTTTAGTATGCCGGAATTGTTAAAAAAGATTGAAGTTTTTTTACGTCGTTCAAAAAAATTATATGCAGATACAGCCGAAGTATTTAAAATGGGCAGCATAGTTTTTTCTCCTGCAGAATTAAGAATAACCACTGCTGCTGAAACTTTTACCATCACCCAAAAAGAAGCTGATCTATTTAAGTTTTTTTGCGAGCACCAAAACAAAGTAGTTAAAAGGGAAGAAGTGTTGTTGAATGTTTGGGGGAAAGATGATTTTTTTCTCGGCAGAAGTATGGATGTTTTTATGACCAAATTGCGCAAATATTTAAAGGCAGATCCTGCGGTTGTTTTAGAAACAATACACGGCGTTGGATTTAGATTTTCGGTACCAAAGGCACATTAATTACTATAGATTATTCAAAAGAATTACACCCTCCAACTTAACTGATTAAGTGACAATTCTAAAAAATCAAAGTTTTTTTCAGGCTTTCTATTGGTTTAAATACCAATCGGAATTTTAATAGCAAATCAGAGACATTAAATTTTAAATTGCTTCCTCTTTTATTCAATCCAAGCAGCTTACAAAACCAAACTTATAATTCAATCTGGTATTGATTGCGTAAAAAACGCCACCGAGTTAGCAGATTTTTGATATTAGAAATTTGATATCCCAACTACATGTGATATTATAAATGTACATCTGTAAGGTTGAAGTATATTGTGCCTGCATTAAACAAATGAGGCAAGCTTGTTAAATAAAAAAAAGTGCCTGTCCTGATTAAAATATACAACATGTGGCAAGCATTAATTACTGGAATTACAATGGGTTTATACCTTGCCATATCTGTGGGGCCAATTTTATTTACCGTAATTAATAACAGCCTTAATAATGGCATCCGTGGGGGCTTTAGCTTTGTTGCAGGCATTTGGTTCAGCGACATACTATTTGTTTTAATCAGCAATATATTCACTGTATTTACTACCCATTTTCTGGATGCATACATTAAAGAGATTGGCTATGGCGGTAGCATGTTATTGGTAGCTCTGGGCATTTACTATACTATCTTTAAAAAAGCACTTGTAGCACCATTAGAAAGTGAATTAGAGAACAGAATCAGTAATGGAGAGATGGCAAAACTTTTTGCAAAAGGTTTTTTAATTAATACACTCAACCCAATTTTATTTGTTGAATGGCTCACAGCTGCTACTGTTTTTGCAAGAACTTATTCTGTAAATTACCGGGTGCTTATTTTTGCACTATGTCTGGGAGTAAATATCTTTTCAGATGTATTGAAAGTGTTGCTGGCCGGTAAGTTAAAGCCAAAACTTACATTTCATAATTTAAATATTATCAACCGTATCACCGGCGGCGTGCTGATCATTTGTGGCGGCTTTATCCTCTATCAAACGTTTTACCATGCGGACAAGTGGAAAAAAAAGGAGGAAGCAGTCGCAATTCATTATCCAATGTTGAATAAAATATTTTCAACCGTACCAATGAATAAACATGTAAGCAAAAAATTAAAAAATCCGCAACCCAGCTACAGCAATATGTCAACCATTGGCTACCATAAAACTGAATTTTAAAAAATATAACAGGCTAAAAAATGAAATCAAACTATGTATTTATCAATGATGAATTTGTATTGCAAGAAGATGCAAAAATTTTAATCACTGATCTATCGGTGCAGCGTGGTTATGGAATTTTTGACTATTTTAAAACCATTAATGATCAACCCGTTTTTTTAGATGATCACCTGGATAGGTTTTATTTTTCTGCTGCAGAAATGTATCTACCCGTTGACCTAAGCCGGGATGAATTAAAAAACATCCTACAGCAATTGATTAAGAAAAATAACCTGCTCGATTCAGGCATAAAAATCACCCTCACCGGTGGTTATTCGGAAGATGGCTATTCACTTGCCAAGCCGAATCTATTCATTACCCAGTCGGCATTTAGTTATAACAAAGACAGTTTTGAAAAAGGTACCAGGCTGGTAACCTACCAACACCAACGGCAAGTACCACATGTAAAAACCATTGATTACCTGCAAGCCATCCGTTTACAAAAATTTATAAAAGACAATAACGCCGATGATGTGTTGTACTATACAGAATCAGGAATAAGCGAATGCCCAAGGGCTAACTTTTTTATTGTAAATGAAAGAGATGAAATTATTACAGCAGATAAAAATATGCTGGCTGGAATTACAAGAAAAGAAATCATGGCTTTTGCCGGGTTAAATACAAAAGAAGAAAGTATACAATTAGAACAACTTGCTACAGCCAAAGAAGCATTTATAACGAGTACGTCAAAAATAATTTTACCGGTTTTAAACATCAACGGGCAAACAATCGGCGATGGAAAACCGGGGGAAATTACAAGAGAATTATTTAAGCAAATGCTGAATAGCCAGGGGATTTAATTTATAAAAGTGCTGCTTCTTAAGTATAGTATGCAAGGCATAAATAATAGTTATTGATACCCCTTTGCCTGCAAATTAAACAACTCAGCATAGCGGCCATTTTTAGCCAGCAATGCTTCATGACTACCTTCTTCCAGCAACATACCTTTATCCAATACTAAAATACGATTGGCCATGCGAACGGTAGAAAAACGGTGAGAGATTAACACAGCCGTTTTGCCCTTGGTTAAATCAGCAAAGCGCTGAAAAACTTCATACTCTGCCCTGGCATCGAGTGCAGCTGTGGGCTCATCTAAAATAAATAATTGAGCGTCTTTCATATAGGCTCTTGCCAACGCAATTTTTTGCCATTCACCGCCGGATAATTCAACTCCCTGGTTAAATCTTTTACCCAATGCCTGGTCATATTTTTCGGGTAATCGTTGCACCAGTATATCGGCCATACTTTGTGTCGCTGCATCCACAATCATTTCTCTGTTTTCCTTCTGGGCAATATTGCCAACAGCTATGTTTTGGGCAACCGTCATTTGGTAACGCAGGTAATCCTGAAATATAACGCCCACTTGCTTTCTCAATGCCGCCAGATCGTATTCTTTTAAATCATACCCATCTAACAAAATACGTCCTTCTGTAGGATCGTACAGTCTGGCTAATAATTTTACAAGGGTTGTTTTACCAGCACCATTCTCTCCTACCAGCGCCAGCTTTTCACCAACATGTAAGGTAAAATTGAGATGCCTGTTGGCCCATCGTTCTGAATGGGCATATTTAAATCCCACATCTTCAAAAACAAAACCAAGTTTGATTGGATTTGGAAATGGCCTTGCATTGGGTGACAACTTTATTGCAGGCTGAATTTTAAAAAAGTCGAAGAAATCTTTCAGGTAAATTGCGCCTTGCGATACAGCCGTAAAGCGGGAAAGAATCCCCTCCATCAAACCCCTTAATTGCCGGAACGAACCAGCCATAAAAATAAGATCACCGATAGATAACTGACCTGATAGAGCTTTAGAAATAATGAATACATAGGCGCCGTAATAGGCAGCCGTTCCCAATAAAGAAAGTAATGTTCCCCAGATGGAACGCTTAACAGAAATCAATTTGTTATCCTTGTAAAACTTATCGGATAGCTTACGAAAACGGTCGACTAAAAATCCGGAAAGATCAAATATTTTTACCTCCTTGGCAGTTTCATCGCTGGCACCGATAAAGCGGATATAATCCAGTTCCCTGCGTTCCGGTGTTTGCCGGCGACTGAGCGAATAGGTGCGGTTATTAAAATAAGATTCTCCCAAAAAAGCAGGAAGTACTGCAATAAAAAGTAACAGTATCAGCCAGGGATTAAAAACAATTAAGCCTGCAGCAAAGAAACCCATGCTGATAAAATCCTGCACCTGTCCCAAAACCTGGGATAGCAAAATGGTACGGCCAACGGTTTGTTGCCGGGCTCTTTCCAGCTTATCATAAAAAGCAGAATTTTCAAACTGATCCAAGTCCAATATGGCAGCATGTTGCATAATTTTAATGGAAGTATAATTGGCAAATAAATCGCCCAGCAGGCTATCCACCAGCGCATTGGCCCGGCTTAAAGCATCGGATAAAACAGCCAGCCCAAATTCAATAGCAACCAGCTGCCACAGGTAAGTATGAGAATCGCCAGAACCCTTGCCAGCAAGCACTATCTGATCGATAATTAGTTTACCAACATACAGCAAAGCAACGGGTATAGCCGAACGAATTAATCGTAACAAGGCATTTAAAAGAGCCAGCAACGGACTTGTTTGCCAAACCAATTTAAAAAAGGCAGGCAAATTACTCAATGCGGAAAACCGATCTTTAAAACTGATTTCGTTTTTATTTTTTGGGATGTCCATTGTATTTTTAAAAGAGCAGAATCTATAATTTAATTACTACTACAGCTTGCTTAGATGCTAAAGTAATCAATAATAAATTTATTGAAATTATGTGTAGATGCTTAAGTAAGAAGTAACCAATTAGTTAGAAGTTTCTAATTGATAAAAACAACCACATTGGTTGGTTAGTGCATAACATCTGAATAAAATATTACGCGGCTTTACTTGTATTTATAAATTTTACGTTTTATAATTACAGCAGCATTTATTATTCTATCTCTATTTACAACTCCTACGTTTTCCTTTTGAACTGCAAATACTTAAACCCCTGTGTGCCTTAAATAAGAGTTATTACCTATTATTTAGTTTTCGGGCAAGGTAACAAAGTAACCTATTCTTTAAGCATAAAATGATGCTGTTTATTGTTTAGATGAGCATCGCAATTAAGGTACTACTATAACGCCAAAACACCTGTGATTGACCAGATGTATAAATGGAAACTGACATCAATCCCCTTTAGATTTAATTTTATGGGGGATTTTTGTTGGTATGAAATGAATAAGCATTTTACTCATAAAAAATAATGGAAATACATTTCCTAGTTACAAGAAAAATTTTCTACGGTTATAAGTAGCGGTTGAATAACATTGATGGAAAAACTTCCGCATGAGGATTGCCGAATGAATGAAAGTAACCTGCAACATTGAAGAGGCAGCAGTAAAATCTACCAGCTATAAAAGCTTTTTTTTATCAATTTTAAGGGAGTAATTTTCATTCCTGCCCAATCATCAAACTTTCTGCATCCTTTACAATCAATCAATTATTGCAGGTTATGGCTTGGCAGGTGAAATAGTTTTTATACTTTAGACGTAAAATTTATTGTATGAAAAAAATAATATTATTCCTGGCAATTGCAGTTGCTGGTTGTGGCGCAAAAACCAACGACGATAAAGCTAAAGAGCTTATTACTGAATATTTAAAAACCAACCTGCCGAATTTTAATAATTACGAGTCGTTAAACTTTGGCACGATGGAACTGGCATTTTTACCCTATGAAGAAACAGAAACTTATGTTAGTGGTTTAAAAGCTATACAGGCATTGAAAGATTCGGCAGATATTTTACAGCAATTAGTTCAGGCCAATGCTGCTGGTTCATCAACTGCCGCCAACGAGCTTTACAAAACAAGAAGACAACAACTACTCGATATTGCACAGGCAAAAAAAGATTCAATCTACGCCGGCAAAAGAGTTTATGTACCTGCACAACTCCCAAAAATTACTCATGCTTATTTAATAAAGGAAAAATCATCCGGGGAGAAAAAATCAGAAGACGCTTTTTATTTTGACAAGGATTTTAAAAAAATAATTAAAGTAAAAAAGATTTACTAGGGTTAAAGTTGTCAATGGTGAATGGTGAATGGTCAATGGTGTAATATGACTACCAGATAGCTATCGGGTAAAACTTCTTGTAACAAATGGTCATACGCTTCTCAAAAAACGAATAGGTTTATTTCGGAAAAACACTTGCAATTTAAAATCCTTATAAAATTAAAAACTGATTTCTTGGAAAATATTGAAAAAATCAACCTACACCATCTTTATGTTCTGAGCCACTTGTTTAAAGAATTAGACAATGATGCGCTGTGTAAAATTCTGCAGGCAGGAGAAAAGCAGCAGGTTGAAGAAGGAGCTTACTTATTTAAACAGGGTGACCTTGAAAACTCCTTATACGTTGTATTAAGCGGACGACTTCGTGCCGTGATGGAAGATAAAAACGGAACGAATATTCTAGGGGATATTGGAGAAGGGGAGCCCACCGGTGAGTTTGCCCTTTTTACAAACGAGCCAAGAATGGCCTCTGTTCTTGCAATTAGAAAAACCACCGTTCTTAAAATAAACAAACAGGAATATTTAAACCTCGTCTCTCAAAACCCGGCTTTTGCAGGCATGTTGACAAGCTTTCTTATCAGGCGATTAAGAAGGAACATTTTAGAACAACACATGAGCGGCACGCCTAAAAATATTGCACTCATCAATTTACAGCCAGACCATGACCTGAGTCCCTGGACAGATGTGATTGAAAAAACGTTGGAAGAAAGTGGTATTGATATCCAGGTTTTTGACCACGACTCAGAACCACCACCAGAGTATGATAGCATTTTTGATACACTGGAGCAGCAGGAAGGCCTCAATATTTTAGTGTGTTCAGAAGCACAGCCCGAATGGTCCAGGCAATGCCTGTTGGTGGCCGACCTGATAATTGTAGGCACTGAATTTTTAGCAGACGCTAACCTGTACCAGATTGAAAAAATGCAAAACCTGTATGCACAAAGTATCCTCAACAAAAAAATATACATTGTTTTTTTACATGAAAACCAAACTGTATTGCCTGAGCAAACCAGCCGTTGGCTGCAAAAGCGAATGGTAAACCTGCACATCCATGTAAGAAAAAATCATTTAGGAGATATCCGCCGCTTCTGCAGAATTATTTCTAACCAGGCTGTAGGCGTAGTGTTGGGTGGAGGTGGTGCAAAAGGGTATGCACATGTAGGTGCAATCCGGGCGCTGCTGGAAGTTGGTGTAGAGATCGATTTTTTGGGCGGCACAAGTGCAGGTGCCCTCTATGGAATAGGTATGAGCCACAGCGATTTTGATCTTCAAAAAGTGAATACACTTTGTGAGGCTTCAGCCAAAGGAAAACTTACGTCCAACGACTTTTCGTGGCCAATTGTATCAATCATGTCGGGTAAAAAAATGGCCAGCTTTATGAAGAAAATGTTCGGTGAATCGGAATTGGAAGATATTTGGGTAAACTCCTACTGTGTATCTACCAACTTTTCCAGCTCGGGCACAAAAGTGCACGACAGGGGTTTGGTAAGCAAGATGGTAAGGGCGAGTATTGCAATTCCGGGCGTATTTCCACCCGTAGTTATCGATCGGCAATTACATGTAGATGGCGGTGTTGTTGATAATCTGCCCATTGAGCCAATGTACCGTTACCCCGTGCGGCACATCATTGCAATTGCCCTCTCTGGCCTGGAAACAAAGGAGGTAGATTACGCCGAAACACCCACCGCAGGCATGCTGATATGGGATAAAATAACCGGTAAAAGAGAATATAAAATTCCTGGTCTAAGCTCGTTGATAGTAAACTCACTTACCCTCAATAGTCGCCAAAAACAGGAAAACACCAAAGCAAAAGTATCGCTGTACTTTGAAATGGATTTAAAAGAAGTTGGTTTACTAGACGATAAAAAATGGAGCCAGACAATTCAAAAAGGTTATGAGCAGATGAAGGCATTCCTGGAGAATTTACCGGATGAAGAAAAATTTTGGTTGAAGAATACGCTACAGATAAACCGCTGAAAAAGCACTGGCGAATCGGACTAAAATAAATTTATTATGTAAGTTATTAATCCCTGCTATAGCTAAAAAATAAAAGCGGGTCTTCCTCAGAAAAAGCAGAGGAAAGCAGCAAATACTTTTCATTTTAATAAAGAATTTTAGCCGGAACTAAAAGTAAATAAGATATCCTGTTTGCATTTGTATTGATGAAACATCATTAGCTGTTAAATCGAATTTCCAGAATCAATATGCGTAAAATGAGATGATGTAGAACCGATGCCTATTTAATATTTTTTAAAATAAAGATGAGCTATCTTGCGGCAATTTTATATGAAAAGATTTTTTTTGTTGCTTGTTATTTCGCTTTTATTATGCCGTAGTACAAACGCACAAGTCATTCCTGTAAGTCAATACCAGGAGAACTTTAAAATACATATCAGGCATTCCAACACGCCGGTTATTATTGACGGCGAACTAAGTGATTCCATTTGGATGCATGCAGAAACAATTTCCGACTTCTATCTCAAATTCCCCAACGACGTTAACAAGCCCCGTTTAAAAACTGAAATTAAGACAGCGTACGACGACAAGTTTTTGTATGTTGCTTTCACTTGCTACGATTCAGGGAAAAATATTATTCAAAGCCTAAAAAGAGATATTGGTCATCTTGATAATGATGGGGTAGGCATTATATTGGATCCGCAGAATCTACATTCGAACGGTTTTATTTTTGTTTTAAATGCCAACAACGCTCAATCAGAAGATCAGCTTAGTCCCAGTCAGGACGATCAGTTAACCTGGAGCTGGGATAACAAATGGTTTTCAAATACTAAACGATATGAAAAATACTGGGTAGCAGAAATGGCCATTCCATTTAAAACATTGCGTTATCCACCTGGCAAAATAAAATGGGGCGTTAATTTTTTTAGGGTGGATATGACCAATAATGAATATTCCTCCTGGACAAAAATACCTTTAAATTTCAGGATATATAACCTGGGTTACACCGGAGGAATGCTGTGGGAAACACCGGCACCCAATCCAGGTAAAAACTTATTGCTATTGCCATTTGTAACAGGTAATTTACAAAGTGATAAAGAAAACCGCCAACCAATTAAAGCAAATTTAAATGCTGGCCTAGATGCCAAATTTACCCTCAATTCATCCCTCAATCTGGACCTAACGGTAAACCCCGATTTTTCTCAGGTAGAGGTAGACCAACAAGTAACCAACCTTACCCGGTTTAATATTTTTTTCCCCGAAAAAAGATCCTTCTTTCTGGAGAATGCTGACATTTTTGGTGAGTACGGAATTCCTGGTTTAATTACCCCTTTTTATTCAAGGAAAATTGGGCTGGATAAAGATGGCAACCGCATCCCCATTCTTGGCGGGGCAAGACTTTCCGGAAATATTAATCCTTCAACCAGGATTGGTGTAATGGGTATTCAAACAGGTGCTAAGGGAAATTATGCAGCAGAAAATTATGCGGCTGTTTCAGTGAATCATAACCTTTTTGGACGTTCCGTGCTTAAAGGATATTTTTTAAACAGGGAAAGTTTTTTAACAGAGCAGCAAAAAGCTGCTGATCCATTAA
This sequence comes from Chitinophagales bacterium, assembly GCA_038320245.1. Classification (GTDB taxonomy): domain Bacteria; phylum Bacteroidota; class Bacteroidia; order Chitinophagales; family Chitinophagaceae; genus Ferruginibacter. The sequence goes on from JBBQEA010000006.1 coordinate 10,992, forward strand.
GGCAATGGGGCAGAAATGCAGGTGGCAGTTTTGAATATACAAGTATTGATGGGAAATGGAAAAGCTGGATAGCGCTGCATCATTCCTTTAAGCCGAATATTAAAACTGACAACAACTACATAGAAACGGGATTTAATTACAGCAACAGACAATTTAGCCATACTATAGACCTGCTAAGTTTAGGCACTAATTATTATACGGACATGGGTTTTGTACAGCGCATAGAAAATTATGATGCTGTAAGAGATACCAACATCAGAGTGGGTTTTAAACACATATACGATCAGGTAACCTACAAATTTTTTCCTCAATCAGGCTTATTCAACAGGCATACAATAAACTTTGAAAACTATATTGTTTTTAACCCGGATTATTCTTTAAACGAAAGAACCCATAGTTTAAGTTATGAGGGACAGTTTACTGGAAATTCATCTTTTAAAAGTTCCATATCAAATGAGGCAGTTAACCTGCTGTTCCCCATTTCATTTACAAATGGCAAGCCATTGCCGGCCGGGCACTACTCGTATAATAGAATTGAAGCTTTATATAATTCTGATACCCGTAAAAAAATCAGTTATAATTTATCGGCTACCGGTGGTGGCTTTTATAACGGTACAATTGTGTCATTGGCCGGTGGTGTCAATTTCAGGAAGAGGCCGCATTTAAATGTTGCCCTAAATGCAGAATACAATAAGCTGCATTTTCCCGGTGCATATGGATCGAATGAACTGCTGCTGATTTCGCCACGGGTTGATTATAACTTCAACACAAAATTATTCTTTACAACTTTTTTACAATACAGTACCCAGAGAAACAATTTTAATGTTAACTGTCGTTTTCAATACCGCTTTAAGCCAATGAGCGATCTTTTCATTGTATATACGGATAACTATTTTACAACTCCATTAATAATAAATAAAAATAGGTCCATCGTTTTTAAAATGAATTATTGGTTAAATTTATAACATGGTCTTTTATTCCACCAGCAATCGCTTCTTTTAAATTTCAGCGTAATCCGGCTCTTAAATTTTCCTACTATAACTATACTATTTTAGTAATTCATCTTTAACCCCGGGTTAAAATAAAAGCTAGTTTGGTTTCCTTGTAAAGCAATTAAAAATTAACCTTGTTTTAAATAAGAAAAAACTCAAAATAGTCTTCACCATTCGTGGCTTTTACCATCTTAATATCTTCGCCAATTTCGTACATATAGGTATATATCCCGTCGTTTTTGATATGCAGAAAACGCCCAGGTTTGTCTATTAAAACCGGGTATTTAGCATAATACTTTTCAAAATAGTTTTTTGCCTCCGTTTGCTCCGCCGGAATTGTATCTAGATTGATTACCCTGTTGCTATTATCAAACAGGTGATCCAGCGTTATTATTCTTTGGTCCCTGGATTGCTTTTTATTGTTACTTAATGAGCGGTAATGTGGGGCTTCAATCCTTGTTAAATAACTGGCATGTGCTGGTAAATCTTTGTTTACTTCCTGCACAAAATAAACGGCTATGGCAACATTTTCCCAGGGCTGAGAATGCTGCTCCAAATGAGTTATCACAGCAAAGAGACTCAGCGCATCGGAATCCAATAAGTAGCTAAGCATTTCATTAACCGATGCAGGAATAAAGCCAATTTTTTTTCCCTGCAAATGCAAAGCAATGGCGCAATCATCGTATTCATTCTCCGGCTCTCTTACCAACTCCAGTAAATCACCTTCTTTCATACTGTCCAACAGTTGCATTCCTTCATAATGGCGGAAGCCTGCTATAAAACATTGTAACAGGTATATTTTCCTGAAATCTTTTGTGATAGAAACAGGCAGTTTGCCAATGGCAATGGAAGCAATGAGTTGGGATAAAAAGCCGGAGCGGTTCATGGTGAATTGAATGAAGAAAAATTGAATAAACTTTTATTTTTTACGAACTAAAACAGGGCTGCTATTCAATTAACTTTTGCCGTTGCATTCTTTCCCTTGTTTCTATCAGTATGGAATGAATTTTTTGTTCCAATTCTTTTTTAGAAGGAAGTTCTGTCCAGTATTCTGCTACCATAATTCCATCCTTGTGCATCTCCAGTAATTCTATTTGCTCACGGCTGCTTTCAGCACAAAGTATCAGGCCTACGGGTGGCAGTTCATCCTTTTGCTTTTCATATCTATCCAGCCATTTTAAGTACAGTTCCATTTGCCCTTTGTGCCTTGCCTCAAACCTGCCCAGCTTTAATTCTACAGCTACCAACCTCCTTAAAGTACGATGAAAAAAAAGTAAATCCAGGTGAAAATCTTCCCCATCTATAATCATTCGCTTCTGTCGTTCTACAAAGGCAAAGCCTTTACCCAACTCCAAAATAAATGCTTCCAGTTCCCGTAAAATGGCTTGCTCCAAATCCTTTTCTAAATATGTATTTTTCAAGCCCAGAAAATCTAAAAAATAAGGGTCTTTAAATGTATTGTGTAATGCCGGCCTGTGTTGAGTAACCTGTAAATTAGCAATATGGGTTCGCTCAAAAGCTTTGGCTGAAATTTGTTTACGTAAATCTCTTATGCCCAATGTTTCTGCAATAGCTAAATTGGCGTAAAATAGTTTTGCTTCCAGCGTTTTAAGGGGTATTAATTCCCGAAAATGCGACCAACTCAATTTTCGCGACACTGTCGCGACAATTTGCTCATCAGTAAATTGACGGGCAAATTGCATCATTCTTCTTAAATTTCCTTCTTCAAAGTTTTTGCCATATTGCAAAGTCAATTGTGTAGACAGTGTCGGCACAATTTGTTTCCCATAATCTGCCCGTTTATTTAGGAGTATGTTTTGGTTTATGCGGTTGCCAACATGCCAAAATAGCAACGTAAGTGTACTATTGGCTTGCGCCACCACCTGTTGTTGGCTTTGCTCAATAAGCTGCGACAGCTCATTAAACAAATTGTGCTCAATATCTTTTTTTGCTTTCATTAGTGAAAAAATATTTTTAAAAGATAAATGCAATAATAAAAGTGACCGCACTTATTAAATTTCTATCTCTAAATATCATTACTTAACTTTTTTCTTTTCTTCTCCTTCACAAACAACCCCGCCGTGTATTTATCGTACAACTCAAATAAAAACTCAATCCTTTTTGTTTCGTTTATAAAAGGCTGGCTGCGGTAACATACATCTACTGCCTTATCCAACGCCAAATGAGCTTTTACTAATACGGGCGGCATTGTGTTGGGGTCGTACAAATCTGCCAAACTACTTTGTGGAAATTGTAACCTTGCATCTAATACTGCCTGTGCTGCTGTTTCTACGGTTTCTTTTTGTTTGTCGGTTGGGCTTTCGGGCCAGGGGTAGTTGTTGTAAACAATGGTATTTGAATAGCTATACCGACTTTCTAATCTACCACAAGTATATCTCATCCACGTCATGTGCATCAAAGATGTAATTATTCCAAAGTGAAATAATGTGGCATTTGGGAGATTGAATAATTTATCTCCACAAATAATATTTTTTGTGCAAAATCCAATAGGAATATAATCTCTATTCTCAGAAGAAACTTTTGGTATGGCTAAATAATCAGAATCAGGATGCCTTTCTTCACCAAAAATTGCAGGAAATTTTGCAGCTTTTAATGTTTGAGTTCTTTTGCTTTGTTCTCTAAATAATTTTACTTTTTGTACTCTTTCATAGACTAGCGGCATTTCTTTTAATTCATTTGGACTTATATCTTTTAACCACAAACAAAATCTAGGTATATTATTAAGAAACTCCCTACCCATTAAAAATGGTCTTATCCACTTTTCAGCCTGTGGATTCTTTCTTATTAACTCTTCTTTTTCTTCAAGACTTAACAAAAGATTGCCATCGTCAATTGCATCGCTTCCTCTATTTATAGATGGTACATTACAAATGGGTTTTGTTATTTTTTGGATAACTACATTCTTCCCATCAACTAAATAAGAATTAATATTCTTGGCTCTTACCTCATGCGGCTCCGCCTTAATATCATTGTACTCAAAGATCCTTTTCTCGGCAATATCATAATTAGCAAACCCAATAATAACCACATGTACAGCGGCATTACCCTTTGCCTCGTTACGCCAGCTAAAAGTTCTGTGTGCAAAATGAATTTTACAATGGTATTTATTAAAAAGCTCATTCCACAAAATACCTACTTGTTCTCCCTGCGAAATAGAGTTGGTGCTTACAAAAGCAGTCTTAGTGGCAGAGATGACATCTTTTAAAAAGATGTCATCTCTTTGGAGGTCCATGTACTGTGCAGCTTTTATGTACCAAGCTGTTACATAATCTAAAACTCCTGCACCTTTCATACCGTTGAAAATAATTTCTAAATCTTCTTTCTGTTCCTTATTTTGCCAGGCATATCCAATAAACGGCGGATTACCCAAAATATAATTATACCTCAAATTATCGACATCTTCTTTATTCCATAAATCACTTAACTGTGGCGCAATCAGACTTTGCCAATCTATCCGCAAAGCATTGCCTTGTACAATGGTGGCACTCTTTTTAAGGGGTATGCGTTTATAATATTCGCCAAAATTATTGCTGGCTTGCAGGTTCATCTGGTGGTCCATCAGCCACATAGCTACCTGTGCAATCTGGCTGGGAAATTCTTCGTATTCTATTCCATAAAATTTGTCAACATCTACTAAAAAATAATCGTTTACACTGGTTACCTGCTGGCCTTTCAGCAGGGCATGTACAATATCAAGTTCCAGCAAACGAAGCTCCCGGTAGGCAATAATTAAAAAGTTTCCACAGCCACAGGCTGGATCTAAAAAACGAAGTTTACTAATTCTATCGTGTAGTTTTTTCAGTTTCCCTTTGTCGTTTCTTGACTTTTCGAAATCCAAACACAGCTCATCCAGAAACAACGGCTTTATCAATTTTAAAATATTCTTTTCGCTGGTATAATGGGCGCCCAGGTTTCTTCTTGCTTTTTCATCCATTACACTTTGAAACAGCGAACCAAATATTGCCGGAGAAATTTTGCCCCAATCCAGCAAGCAGCTATCCAATAAAATGCGCCGCATGTCGCTGTCAAAATGTGCCATCGGCAATTGCTCTTCAAACAACTTTCCATTTACATAAGGAAAGGCCGCCAATGATTCATCCAGGTTTTTAAACCGCTTTTCCTCTGCAGTATTCAATACCTGAAACAACTGGCTGATGTGTGCAGCAAGGTCACTGCCATCTTCATTTGTTTTCAATTCTATGTACTCCAGTAAAATTCCTTTTTCAAAAATGCTGGTATCATCGGCAAACAAACAAAACAGCAACCGTACCAAATACAATTCCAACTGATGCCCATCGTAACCAATTGCTTTTAATTTATCATGCAGCTTACCCATCAATTCTGCTGCTTCAATATTTACAGGATCTTGTTCTTTGTAAGTTCGTTTTTGGTACCCCGCAATAAAGCCAAACAAGTTTACATGATTGATGAGATCTGCTAACTTAAATTCATGCTGGGTATTTTCATCAAGGTCATACAAACGAAAGCGTTCAAAGTCGCTTACTAAAATATATCGGGGAAGTTCTTTGTCTTTTAATCCGGGAAAATAATCTTTAGCCTGGCTGTATGCCTTGTCTAAATCTTTACCCCGGCTTTTGTGTTCAATAAGAATTACACCTTTCCAAAGCAAATCAATAAAGCCTGTTTTTGACCTCACCCCCAACCCGTCTCCCAGGGAGAGGGTAGTTTTTACCTGTTGCTCAAAAGTGGCTACCCGCCTGCGGCTTATGCCAAACACATTGAAGAATCCATCCCAAAAACTTTTGGCTTCTGCATCTTCGCTACTTTCATTTTCCCACTCTTTGCTAAAGGTTGTGGCTCTGCTTTTTATTTCGTTCCAGCTTAAGGGCATAGTAATAATGTGATGAGTTGTAAATATAATGTTTACCGCTCAATAGTAATTGGGTTACTAACAAGGGGTTAATAATCTGGAACTAAGTGGTTAATCTCATTGCTGTTCTCACAGTACAGAACTTGTCGGTTTGTATACTGCGGTTTTTTTTTAAAGCACGAAATATATCTTTAAATTTTAAAGTCGCCAGGCGAGACTCCTCTATTGACTTCCCATTAGTGCTGTTGCAATAGCCGCTATGCAGGAAAGCTGAATGCTAATAAAACAACTTTACACTTTTAGTAATTAATTCTTTCCAGCATCATACTATAGTGCGGTAAATTATTCCGAAATAAATGAATGCTGATGTTTAGTATTTTCTTTTTTATAGATAAATAATAAGGTTACCATTATTTCTAATCCGTAAAACGGTGAGTTGGCTTTCGACATACTCGTGTTGGAAAACGTTGGAAACTTACTTCGAAAAAAATGTACTTGCTTTTGCAAAAGGCCTTAGGTAATAAGTATTGAGAAATCGAAAATAAATTAAAAAAAGACTTGCAAACGTATTTTTTTAATTCTACTTTAGTCAGCACAACTGTAACCAATCAATCCAAAACAACTTAATCAACATCAATTTTTATGGAAAAAAAAGCAGCCACTTATCTGACTACCCTTACGCCTTTGCGTGGTATAGCAGCCTTACTGGTAGTTATTTTTCATTGCAACCTGATGTTACAGACTTTTTTGCCACCTGGCTATACTGCGTTTTTGGATATGGCCTGGCTTTGGGTAGATTTCTTCTTTATTCTCAGCGGTTTTATAATGAGCTATGTATACGGCAAATATTTTAATACAGGTGCTACTATCAACAGCTATAAAAAATTTATTGGCGCACGGTTTGCAAGGGTTTACCCTTTACATTTTATTACCCTAATGTTGGCAATCATCAATGCTCTGGTGATCATTCATTTTGCCAACGGCTTAGACCCTTTTATTGGCGCAGTTCTGGATGTTAAATATGGAGCTCCCGCCAGCCTGTTGTTGATACAATCCCTGCACCTGTTTATTACAGCTCCTTTAAACACACCTTCATGGTCGTTGAGTACAGAATGGTGGGTATACATGGTATTCCCGTTTTTTGTTCCTCTTTTTGCAAAACTAAAAACCAGCGGAAGAATGGCCATGCTGCTTTTTATAATTGCTTTTTTTATTGCGCTTCGCTACTGGCTGGGGCCCATAGAAGATACCTTTAATCACCAGCCGGGCATTAACATGATAGCAAGTTTTGCATTTTTTCGCTGTTTGGGAGGCTTTTTACTGGGCATGCTGTTATTTTCATTTTACGAGGCAAAAGCGGGTTATTCAATTTTAAAAAATAGTTGGTGTTTTATCTTCTTTTTTGTGGGCACATTGGTAGCCATGCATTTTGCAATAATGGATATTATCATTCTGGCATTCTTTCCCATGATACTATTGACGGCAGCGTATAATAACACGGGTGTAAAAAGGTTTTTAGACCGGCCGGCAATGCAGCGTTTGGGTGACTGGTCGTTTTCTATCTATATGATTCATATGCCGCTCATCATGTTCAATTGGATTTATCATATTTACAAAGAGCCAACTTATTTTGCTGATTTGGCGAAATTTTTCAGCCAAAAACCTAATTACGGATTGGGCTTATTATTATGCCTTATCCTTGTTGCAGTAACCCTGGTAATGGCATCCCTTACTTATCGGTATATTGAAGTGCCTGCAAGAAATTATTTCAACAGGTTATTTGAAACAAAGACAAAAAAAATTATTCCACCACCTTCTATTTTCCAAAGCCAACAGGGGTAAAAATCCCAGGCAGGTTCGGAAGGAAATAATATTGAACAAATAATATTAATTGAATGATTTCCTTCATCATTCAATACTCCTTATGCTGTGTTTTTTGTTCATTATTTACGCTTATACGGCAGGCGTTTTAATTAATTTAAAACTACCTGAAGAGGATTGGTAATTATTATTCCCGGCTTTACATTTCAACGTTTTTATAACAATAATAATTTCATTATAGGCCAATGTGTGCTGGCTGAAATTATAGTTGGTATAAACTGCTAACGCCACTGCAATCCTGAAAAACGGGGAGACTTGTTTAAGAAAAAATAACCATAAGGCATCTCTGCGTAATCCCTATTAACTCATATTTTCTGTGCCAACTCAATCATTTATACCTCCTGCTAACATTACGCTGCCAGTTACGCAAAGTAGTTTGCGATTAAATATTGTAGCCACTATTTTTATAGTGAAAGTTTTTTCATTTTAAATTTAAATATAATTTCTTTTGCAGAAGATAATTTTATTTACGCTGATAAACATCACTTTTTCTATCCAATCATCAGCACAAAGCGTAGCTATTAATACAGATAAATCTGCGCCACATGCAAGTGCCATACTCGATGTAAAAAGTTTTACAAAAGGAATGCTGCTACCACGTACATCAACTTCCTCCCGGATTGCAATTGCAAATCCTGCTAAGGGATTGATACTTTATGACAGCACAGCAGCAGGATTTTATTTTTACAACGGTTCGGCATGGACGGCGCTTTCCGCCGGCAGCAATGCTTGGAGTCTTACGGGGAATGCTGGTATTAATCCTTCAACAAATTTTTTAGGCACAACGGATAATAAATCTTTAAGATTTAGAGTCAACAATGTATGGGCGGGGGAAATACATCCCACAACCGGCAATGCTTTTATGGGAATTTCCTCCGGTAACCCCGCAACAACAGGGCAGGCAAATTCGGCGTACGGTGACCATTCACTAGCTGCAATCACAGACGGAACTTTTAATACAGCCATTGGTAACTATGCACTTTCTGTCAATACCAGTGGCTTTAATAACACAGCGCAGGGTGCTTATGCCCTTACCAATAATACAACCGGCAGCAACAATACAGCGGTAGGAAGAAATGCCCTATTTGCCAACAATACCGGATATTTTAATACGGCACTGGGAAGAAATGCACTGCTTTCGAATACCGGCTCCGATAATACTGCTGTGGGAAGTGAGGCTCTTTCCTCCAATACCACTGGCCTAGACAATACGGCAGTGGGAAGTGATGCTCTTTTCTCCAACATCACTGGCGATTGGAATACTGCCAATGGTTATCATGCACTTTATGGAAACACTATCGGAAACCAAAATACGGCCAATGGTCATCAAGCACTTATATCAAACACTACAGCAAGTCAAAATACAGCGCTTGGAAGTGAAACATTAACCTTGCAATCTTTTAGCAATGGCGGAGCAGAGTGGGTGAGTGGAAATACGGGAATTGGTTTCGGGGCTCTTTATTCCAACCAGCCTACATCAACAGCAAACGGAATTAACAATACGGCAGTTGGAGCTTCGGCCCTTACCGCTAACACCACGGGGTATGACAATACGGGGATTGGGGTAACTGCGCTGTATACCAATAAGGGAGGATATCAAAATACTGCAACAGGAAGGCAGTCACTTTTTCATAACACATTTGGTTTCAGCAATACAGCAACTGGGTATAAAGCACTTAGAAACAACGAAATCGGAAACGAGAACACCGCAACCGGAGCGTACTCACTATCTGTAAATACAGGGGATAAAAATACCGCTAACGGAGTTACTGCCCTCTCGTCAAACACTTCAGGATATGACAATACCGCTAACGGATTTGCTGCACTTGCATACAATAATATAGGAGTAGATAATACTGCTACCGGTGCTTATGCGCTCTCTAGTAATTTATCAGGAATAGGAAATACAGCAAATGGATATAGCACTCTATTGTCAAGTACAACTGGCCATAATAATACCGCTATGGGATTTGGAGCACTAATTAATAATGTAGGTGGAAATAATAACATTGCCATCGGTTACAATTCTGGTAATACACTGGAAGCTCCAAATGTTAGCAACAGCATTGGCATAGGCAATGACGGTTATTTAAACGGCACAAGTAATCAAGTGTTAATTGGCAATTCCAGCACCGTGTATATTGGTGGCTTTAAAACCTGGAGTTCCCCCTCTGACCAGCGGATTAAAAGAAATATAAAAGAAGAAGTAGTAGGTCTTGACTTTATTATGAAGCTTAGGCCGGTTACTTATTTTAAAAGCATTGAAGCCATCCGTGCTATTACCGGTGATAAAGAAACAGAAGAATTTCCTGAAAAATATGACATAGAAAAAATAAAGGAAACAGGTTTTTTAGCACAGGAAGTTGAGGCTGCCGCTAAGGCTGCGGGCTATAACTTCAGTGGCGTAGGTATCCCCAAAAAAGCCAACCAGTTGTACACATTAAGCTACGAAACTTTTGTAGTGCCGCTGGTAAAAGCGGTACAGGAGCAGCAAGAGATGATTGACAAATTATCTAAGCCGGCGCAGCAAAATAATACAACGGCGGACAATAGAAATCAGCAGGTGATTATAGAATCCCTGCAAAAGCAAATAGCAATCCTTGAAGAAAGGATTGCCGCTCTGGAAATAAAAAAATAAAATTAACCAGCGGCGTTCGCTGTTAAAATTCTATCACCATTAATAAAATATTTTGTATGAAAAGTTTGAAGCTTATTTTAGTTATTCTCATCGTCAGCCTTACGGCTTATTCACAAAGCATATCCATCAATAATGATGGTACTGCACCCAATGCCAGTGCCATGCTGGATATAAAAAGCACAACCAAGGGCTTACTGATACCAAGAATGACAACAGTACAAAGAACGGGAATTGCCGCTCCTGCTAAGGGGTTGCTGGTATATGATACCGACAACAATAGTTTTTGGTTTTACACTGGCACTGCCTGGAATGATTTATCAGCAGGCGGCAGCAACAGTAGCTGGATAGCAAACGGTACCCACATTTACAACAGCAACACCGGTAATGTTGGCATTGGTACAAACTCCCCAACAGAGAAGTTGACCGTTCGAACTGCCGGTGCTACATATGGCCTTACCCAAACCGATGGAATTACAACAGTTGGGACATGGATAGGGACAGACGCTTTCTTTCCCGGTGGATGGATAGGCACAAAAAGCAATCATCCATTAAATTTTTTTACGGCAGGCAGCGCCTCAAAAATGACGATTTTCCAGACCGGCGATATAGTTGTTGGAGACAATACTGTGACCCCTGTGGGAAAGTTTACTGTTAAAACAAGTAATAACGCTGATGGCATCTCTCACCTGGGCGATAACGGAAATATCCTTGCAACAAGAATGGGTGGAACATCTGCTGGCATCGGTACTTTTTCTCATACCAATATGCGAATTTTCGCCAACAACTATTCGGCAATTTTTATAGCCGAGGCAACCGGTAATGTTGGTATCAATACGGACGATAATAACCCTTTATTTAAATTAGATGTTGCAGGAAGAATGCGGCTGCGAACCCAGGCCAATGGCAATAGCGCAGGCGTATGGCTCAACAATCCGGCCAACACAAATACCATCGCTTTTATGGGTATTGCAGATGCCTTTACTACCGGCTTTTATGGTAATGTAGCTGGCTGGGGATTAATAATGAATGTTAATACAGGCAACGTTGGCATTGGTACACTTAACCCCACTGAAAAGCTTTCGGTAAATGGTACAGTAAGATCCAAAGAGATAATTGTAGAAGGAGGGCCCTGGCCTGATTATGTTTTTGATAACAATTATATACTTCCGGGGTTAGATGAAGTAGAAAAATTCATTCATCAACATAATCACCTGCCCAATATCCCATCTGCAAAAGAAATAGAAGAAAAAGGACAACATGTAGGTGAAGTGCAAAAGAGAATGATGGAAAAGATTGAAGAGCTAACATTGTACATTATTGAACAGCAAAAAATGATTATGCAGCTAAAAGGCCAGATGGAAACATTGAATCTAAAAATGAACCACTAAAAAAAGGATTATGAAAGGGATATTTTCTGTAATGCTTGTGATATTTTTTCTGCCTCATTTGTGCAGTGGGCAGGAAAATGATTTTACGCTTAAACCAAATGCTGCCATTTTTAAGAAAGTATCAAAACTTGGCTGGGTTCAGTTCCAGGATAGTTTTGTGACTGATGTAAAGACGATATTTCAAAATAATAAAAATGATTTTGGGCTAACACAAGGTTACGAGATGAAGCTAGTCCGCAGCCGGCCTGATAATTATGGGTATACTCACAATAAATTCGAGGAGCAATACAACAATGTAAAAATATTCGGAGGGGAATTTCTTATTCATACAAGAAATGGAAAAGTAATTTCAGGTAATGGAAAAATCTTTGTACCAAAGCTGGTCAAAAGTTCAAAATCTATTTCTGAGCAATCGGCATTAACCGCTGCATTAAAATATGTAAACGCAAAATCCTATTACTGGCAGGATGCAAAAATTGAAGCTAGGTTAAAAGCAAAAAAGAAAAATCCGGCTGCTACTTATTTTCCAAAAGCAGGTTTTACCTATTTGCTTTCAGCAGACAGCAATGCATTGGTACTTTGCTACACATTTCATATTAAGACAAAAGAGTTTGGCAAATCAGCCATTTGTTATATTGATGCATCCACCGGAATACAGGTAAAAAGAGAGCCCCTTGATATTAGTTGTGATCCAGTTACTATCAATACCAACTGGTATGGTACACAAGGCATATCTACTAATGATGTAGCAGTTATCGGAAACAGCTATAATCTTGAAGATGATTGCCAGTCCAGCGTTTACGGTGTGTACGACGCCTCCGATAATAATGATATTTACAACACCGGAAATAACGATTGGGGAAGCGACGAGTTTCGTTCTGCCGCTACCAGTTTATGGTCAATCAAAGAGAGTTATATCTGGTACAAGAATGATTTTAAAAGATCGGGGCATGATGATAATGATGGCAATCTGGATATCTATCAAAACTATAACTTTGGCGGAAGTAATCCAGGTAATAATGCTTCGTACAGCTACGATCAGTTTGGAGATGATGAAATAAAGGTAGGAACTGGCAGCACAAATTCAGTATTAGATGATTACAATGCACTTGATATTTTAGCTCATGAATTTACGCATGGAGTTACACAATATGAAGCACAGCTTGTTTACCAAAGTGAACCAGGTGCATTAAACGAATCGTTCAGCGATATTATGGCTGAATGGATAGAGCATAAAAAATTCGGCAATAATAATTGGCTACTTGGGTGGGATCGGGTCGTTAACGGATGTAGGGCTCCTTTGAGGTCTTTAATTGATCCGGGGGCGGGAACGGTAAGCATGGGTGTTAACTGTTCTGTAAATTTTAACCAACCTAATACTTATCTTGGCGCTAGTTGGATTAATACTGTTGGATGCACACCTGTTGGGCCAAATCTACCAAACTCAAATGATTTTTGCGGCCTGCACGTAAATAGTGGTGTCCAAAACCAGATGTTCTATTTGCTATCTACTGGGGGAAGTGGCTGGAACAATGGCCAAACCTGCCATGCACCAGCGGGTAGTGGCTTTTTTTGGAGCGTGGCTGGTATTGGCATTGATAAGGCTGCACAAATTGCTTACAAAGCTTTAATTGATTACCTGAGTCAACTGTCAACTTATCCCGATGCTAGAAATGCCTGGGTGCAGGCAGCAGAAAACGAGTTTGGAACCTGTTCTTTTGAAGCCATTCAGGCGGGCAAAGCCTGGGCAGCGGTTGGGATCGGTCCACCGATAACCCAAACAATCTTTTTATGCAATCAAACTTATGGCAATCAGCCGTACAACCTGATATCAGGCAAGGCAATTGCAACGGATCCAACTTGTGCAGTAACAATACTCCCTACCGGAAACCTTGTTCAGTTCAGCGGATCAAGAGTAACACTTAGCAAAGGATTCTCTGCCAAAGCAGGGTCTAAATTCAGAGCAGGTTTATCCGATTGCAGATATGCAGAATATTAACCAACAAATCCAATGCACCCATTCAAATTATGATTTTTGCTGGTTGAAATTAAAACGACCATCGCTGACAGTGACTCAATAAAGAAAGATTTAGTAAATAGCATTATGAAACGAAATTTATTTTTAAAAATCGGTGCCACGTTACTGGCAACCCCTTTTGCATGCTTTGCAACTGGCAAACGAAACCGAACAAGCAAAGGCTTTAAAGTAAAGGCGGGCGAAGGAAGAATACATGGCCACATTAAACTAAAAGGGGTTAACTCAAACATTCTTGATGTAAAAATTTCAGGATCGGATACAGATGGAGGCATGGCGGTGTTTGAACAAACAAGTTTGTCACAGGGTAAAGGAACACCTGTGCACATTCACCCTTTGCAGGATGAAATGTTTTATGTAATTGAAGGGGAGTACTATTTTAAAGTAGGAGAAGATACATTTACCCTTAGCACCGGCGAAAGTATTTTTTTGCCAAAGAACGTACCGCATGCCTGGACACAGGTTTCAGCAAAAGGAAAGATGATTGTCACCTTTCAACCGGCCGGGAAAATGGAAAATTTTTTTGTAGCCGTAGCAGCATTGGATCATGAACCAACCAAAGAAGAAATGGCTAAATTATTTACGGATAACGAAATGAAAATAGTTGGCCCACCTTTAAATATTGATTGAAACCTTGATAGAAATCCTAGTTAACTTTAAACATGCGTTATGGATTTGTACTTATAATTATTAGTTGTTGCATAATGCTGCAAGCTCAGCAAAACAGCAGCTACAACTTCCGCCACATAACCCAGTCGGATGGTTTGCTGCACACAGTTGTAAAATCTGTAGTGCAGGATAGCCGTGGTTTTATATGGATACTTACACTCAATGGCTTGCAGCGATATGACGGCACCCGTTTCTTAAACTACCCATTCGATCTAAACAATGCTTGCCGCACCAAAGACATTAAGAATATTAATTTGTATTTAGACAGCAGCGCAAATAACCTTTGGCTAATAAGCAGCGAAATTGAGAAACTTGATCTGCAAAAAAACAAATTTACACTGTACACAACAGCCCAAATTTTAACAGACAGCTCCTTTAAATTTGATACCTATACAGACTTTTCCGGCACAAAATGGCTGGCTGGTGCATTCGGTGTTTTTCGCTACAACGACAGTGAAAAAAAAATGCTTCCATATTATTTGCATGCTTCTTCACTTCCGCCCAACCAAACTTTGTCTCTTAATGACAGTGTTAAAGGAGAGCTTTGGCTGGCAGACTGGAATGGCTTATCGCTATTTGATAAAAAAACACTTAAAAAATACAACTATAGTTACAACCCTATTCACCACCCGCTACTGCAGTTGTTAAGCAAAAATAATCTTACCAGTATTT
Source organism: Chitinophagales bacterium (assembly GCA_038320245.1). GTDB lineage: Bacteria > Bacteroidota > Bacteroidia > Chitinophagales > Chitinophagaceae > Ferruginibacter. Next base: position 26,119 of record JBBQEA010000006.1, read on the forward strand.
TTAAAGACAGCAGAGGGAATTTTTGGATAGGCACAGGCAGTCAAAAGTTTTTCCGGTATAACAGCGTCAGTCAAAAGCTATCGATTTTTTTCCTAGCAGATATCGAAAAAAAATCTATAAATCAACTGTCAGAAGATCACGTGCTGATTGTAAAATGTTTTTTTGAAGATAGCCGGCATAATATCTGGATAGGCACATCTAATGGCGGCTTACTGCAATATAATAGCAACAGTAATTCTTTTATTTACCTGCTAAATGATGAGAAGCGTAAACAGGGGCTTCATTATAATTATGAGATTTCTGGTATTTACCAGGACAGGGAAGAAAATATTTGGTTGAGTACCGATAATGGTATTAATATTTTCAATCCATACGAACAGCATTTCCAAACCATTAGCCATGAAGAAAACAATCCTTTATCGCTACCTAAAAATGAGATTCAACATTTTATACAGGCAGCCAATGGTGACATAATTTGTGGCACCTGGGGCGGTGGCATTACTGTGTACGACAGCAAATGGCATTTTAAAAAAAATATACAATTTGCCGGACCTTACGAATATAATTTAATCTGGAGTTTTGTACAAAACGATGATGGCACTATCTGGATAGGATGCCAGCATGGTTATATACATATTTACAATCCCGAAACCGGTTTGGTAAAAACAATATATCCGCCGGAGCTGCAACATTACACCATTTGGTGTATGACTAAAGATGATAGTGGCAATATATGGTTTGGGCTGCATAATGGCAAAATTGCAAAATGGGATAAAAAGGAAAAAAAGTTCTATCCATACAATGATGATGAAAAAGGAATTGGGCAGGTATTTGGCAATGTGCTGAATATTTTTTTTGATAGCAAGCAGCAGTGCTGGGTAACTACCGAAGCAGGCTTAAAAAGGTTTGATACCAGGCAAAGAATGTTTTCTGCTGTGTATATGCCAAATAAAAAAACACCTGGTACTATATCAACATACAGCTGCGGTGGTATTGAGGAATACAACGACAGTACTTTGCTTATCGGGACAAAATACGGTGGATTAGATTTTTTTAATCCCGTCAGGAAAACTTTTACTCATTTTACGGTGGCAGATGGATTGCCGGCAAACAGTATTCATTCAATCAAAAAAGATTCTGCCGGTTTTGTATGGTTTACTACCGATTTTGATTTGTATAAATTTAAACCAGGTATCAATAAATTTATACGTTACAGCATAGAGCCGGGTATCATTAATGCTGAATTTAAAACGGGCGCATTTTATAAGTTGCAAGATGGCAGATGGGTTACCTGTACCGCTACAGAAGTTTTGTGTTTCAACACAAGTAACAACAGTTCAGGAATAGCTAAAAGTTCTGTACAGCCTCAGATTACCGGCTTTAAAGTTTTTAACGAAACTATTGAAACCGATACTTTCCAACTTGCAGGGAACCAACTGGAATTAAACTTTCAGCAGAATTTTTTAACCATAGAATTCAGCATGCCGGTTTTTTCAAACCAACTGCAGACAGACTATTATTACCGGCTTGAAGGGATAGATAAAGACTGGGTAGATGCTGGTTCAAAAAGATTTGCCAGCTATACCAATCTAGATCCCGGCAAGTATATTTTTTCGGTGAAAACAAAAAACAGCGATGCCATCAATCAAAGTAAATCACTCATCATAATCATCAGGCCTCCATTCTGGAAAACGTGGTGGTTTATTTTTTTGGGCGTACTGATTGCACTAACGCTGGTATACCGGTTTATCAATTGGCGGGAACAGCAAATTAAAGATACAGCATCAACAAAACTAAAACTGCAACTGGTAAACGCTGAGCAATATAAAGCCAAACTGGAAATGGAACAGATTATAAATTATTTTTCATCTTCTTTAATTTCAAAAGCCACAGTAGACGAAGTATTATGGGATGTTGCAAAAAATTTGATTGGCAGGCTTGGCTTTGAGGATTGCATTATTTATTTATGGAACAGCGATAAAACCAAAATGATACAGCGGGCAGGTTACGGCCCAAAGGGCTCTATTGAGGAAATTGAAAAAAATATTTTTACAGTGAGCGCCGGACAAGGGGTGGTGGGACATGTAATGAAGACAAAACAGCCGCTTTTTATACCCGATACCACACTGGATGACCGTTACAGGATAGATGAAATGCAACGCCTTAGCGAAATAACTGTCCCTATTATTTACGACGATGAATTGGTGGGCATAATTGATAGTGAACACCATCAGAAAAACTTTTTTACCCGGCAGCACATACAATTGTTAAGCACTATTGCAACGCTGGTGGCCAATAAAATAAAGTCAATTGAATCGGCCCAATCTCTGCAGCTGGCCAAAATCGAAATGCTGAAAATAGATGAAAAGCTTACTGCTGCAAAACTCGAAGCACTTCGCAGCCAGATGAATCCACATTTTATTTTCAATTGTTTAAACTCCATAGACAACCTTATCCAGAACAGTGAAAAGGAAAAAGCAACGCTGTATTTATCCAAGTTTGCCAAATTGATCCGGTCTGTTTTAGAAACTTCTAAAATAAATACGGTACCCTGCTGGAAGGATATGGAAACATTAAAACTATATATTGAACTGGAAGAGTTTCGCTGGGATAAAAACTTTGTTTATGAAATAAATATCTCCGATGAAATTTTCAGGGGCGATTATAAAGTACCGCCATTGGTTATTCAGCCTTTTGTTGAAAACGCCATTCATCATGGCCTTTTAAATAAAATAGATCCGGATAAAAAACTATCAATTACGGTTTCTGCCAGTGATAATCATATTTATTATATTATAAAAGATAATGGCGTTGGCAGAAAAAAAGCAGCCCTTTACAAAGAATTAAACAGGACGTCACACGAGTCTATGGGCATGCAGCTTACAACCGATCGCATCAATTTATTCAACCAACACCAGAACGGTGCAGTTATTATCACTGACCTTTTCAATGAACACGATGAATGCATTGGCACTAAAGTGGAAGTAACCCTAATAAATCAATCATAAAATATGTTAACAGCAATTATCATTGACGACGAATCCAGCAGCCGCAACGCACTGCGTCAAAAGCTGGTGAACCATTGCCCGGAAGTAAACATTATTGCCGAATGTGAAAATGGCGAGCAGGGAATTATAAGCATTGAAACCAACCACCCGGATATCATATTTTTAGATGTAGAGATGCCCCGGATGAATGGCTTCACTATGTTGCAGCAACTGAGCGAACATGATTTTGAAATCATCTTTATCACCGCTTATGACCACTATGCCATTAAAGCTATACGCTTTAGTGCACTGGATTATTTGATGAAACCGGTAGAAATAAACGATCTGAAATCTGCTGTGGAAAAAGCAGCGCTAAAAAGAAAAAAACAATCCGGCAACAGGCAGTTGGAAACATTGCTGCACAACTTAACAAACAATAAAAAAGAGCAGCATCGAATTGCCATTCCCAGTATGGAGGGTTTACAGTTTGTAGAAACCGCCGATATTATTTATTTAGAAGCACAGAGCAACTACAGCAATTTTTGTTTAACAGGAAATAAAAAAATAACCGTTTCTAAAACCTTAAAAGATTTTGAAGAACTGTTGCCCCAAAATATTTTTATCCGTATTCATCATTCGTATATCATTAACATAAACCAAATTGACAAATACATTAAAGGCGAAGGTGGCCAGGTGCTAATGAAAAACGGTATACTGCTTGATGTGGCAAGAAGAAAGAAAGAAGAGTTTATGAAAGCCATCAGGTTGTAAGAAGGCTGTTTCCATATTAAATCGATATACTTTCATTTCGTTCATCCGTTTACTGATACTGCTCATCAGGGTATATTTTCTCCTCTTTTTTATTCAATATTTATTGAGTACTAGATACTGAATCCATACATTTTTATATTATTTTTTTTACTCAGAAACAAGGCTCCATTCAGCAAGGACATTAACTGTGATAAAGAAATGAATATGTGTAAAAATTTTGCTGCAGAGATTACGTACCTGTAATCTAGCTATCTGATTATTAAAAAAAAGATTTTTAATAATCATTCTTCTACCATAAGGCTGATGGTATGCCAACCCTTGCTAACCGCTGTAGCAGTTGCTGCCACCGGCGTTTCTTAGCTATCATCTATTCCAAAAATCACTTTTAAAAATAAATACTAAACGATTTTAATTAGTTTTTAATGCTACTTTAACGAAAAGGTAAGCATTGATGATTACATTGCTAAAAACATCAAAATGAAAGCAACGTATTTTAATAAAAAAAGCAAACAAAGGGCTAAGGCTAATCTGAAAAATAATCGTAAACGAAAGAGAATGCCTTCACTAAATATCTTATCGACCCTTATTGAAAACAGGAACCTCAATACAATCGATTTATCAAAAATTAAAAAAGAAATAACATGAACAATTATACAAACCTGAAAAATATTTTAGTACCAACAGATTTTTCTGAGTTATCGAAAAATGCCATCAGCACTGCAGTTGCCATATGCCAACGGCACAACGCCACTTTGCATTTGTTTCATGTGGTAGAAAACCGTTTTCTTATTGCACCGCCCGAAGCACACATGGCAGCCGTTTACGTAATTCCGGAGCTGGAAAAGGCAGCCAGGGAAAGTCTTGCAGCTTTGGAGAAAAAACTAAAAGCAAAACATTTAGTTAATATACAGGGACACATTGCGTTTGGAAACCCCGGTGATGCTATAAGGGACAAAGCCATTGGTTTAAATTGCGAACTGATTGTAATGGGTACACATGGCGCCTCGGGCGCAAGGGAATTTTTTATCGGCACCAATGCATACGCTGTAATTAAAAATACTACCGTACCGGTATTAACCATCCCCGGAAAAAAGAAAGTAAAAGATTTTAAAAAGATTCTCTTTCCAATAAGGGCTACCAAAGGAATAGTAGATAAATATGAATTTATAGAACCAATTATTGAAAGGAATAATGCGGAACTGATTATTGCAGGCCTTTCATTACCAGGCGAAGTTTATGTACTTACAGATATTGAACTGGAGATAAAAGAATTGGTAAAATTGCTCCGTGCCAATGAAACCCAATTTAAAACATCATTTAACATGTGTAAAAATTATGCAAAAAAGGTATTGGAATTGGCAAAAAAAGAAAAAGTTGATTTGATAGTAATAAACGCTTCATTGGATTATAAGTGGCGGCAGTTTTTTGTGGGGCCTTATGCACAGCAGGTTGTTAATCATGCCCAGGTACCAGTACTAAGTATCCGTAGTGTTAATGCAGCCTCGGCTTTTGAAGATGCAGTAAAAGAGGAAATTATTGAAATGCAGCAGTAAAACCGAGTTTTTTAAAATGACTACAGCCATGTTACAAAACTATTTCACAGCATTATATGAAGTGCTTAAACATTATCACGGGTAAAAAAATACGCATCCCATTTTTATAATAAGAGAAAAGATATTTCATACTTAAGCCTGTTGTACCATTTGCTTCTGCCGCAGTAAACGCTAGGGTAACCCGTTTAATAAGTGTGCTGTTTACCTCTTTGGTAATATCGATCAATCCGAAAAAAAAATTTGTAAGCCTGTGGTATTTATTGTTCCGATAAAACCAATTTCTTTTTACACAAGGCAGGGTAATGTAAAGGAAATGCAGTTTAATCTCATTTTAATCTCCCATTAATCTCTCTTTCTTGTGTTCGGACTATATTGCAGTGGCACGCAACATTCTGCGTTGCCTCAAAGACAAATAAAATTAATTTTATGGATACAGCATTAATAGACGTAAGGACATTAACATTAGAAGATTATCACTCATTAAAATCATCTATGATTCAGGCTTATGCAAGCCTGGGCGGACAATACTGGAAGGAAGATGCATTAAAAAAGCTGATTCAAAAATTCCCACAAGGGCAAATTGTAGTAACCAACAATGGGCATGTAGTGGGCTGTGCTTTATCAATCCTGGTTAATTATGATAAGTTTGGAGACAATCATAACTATCGTGATATCACTGGTAATTTTTCTTTTGAAACACACAACCCACTAGGCGATACATTGTACGGCATAGAAGTATTTATACATCCGGATCACCGCGGCTTGCGGCTTGCAAGGCGGTTGTACGATGCCAGAAAAATTTTATGTGAACAATTAAACCTTAAAATGATTATTGCCGGAGGCCGCATCCCCAAGTATGGAATGTATGCTGATAAAATTCAACCACGGGAATATATTGATAAAGTAAAGAAGCGGGAGATTTTTGATCCCACGCTTACCTTTCAGCTGGCCAACGATTTTCAGGTTAAAAAAATTATCAAAAATTATTTGCCGGAAGATGAAGAAAGCAAAGGCTTTGCAACATTGCTTGTATGGCACAACATATATTATGATTCAGAAAAAAATATCTTACTCCGTAAAAAAGATATTATCCGTATTGGTTTGGTTCAATGGCAAATGCGGCGATACAACACTATTGAAGATTTTTTAAAGCAGGTAGAATATTTTGTGGATGCAGTAAGTGATTATCAATCGGATTTTATCTTATTTCCAGAACTATTTAATGCGCCGCTTATGGAGCGGTTTAATCATTTGAGCAGCCGCCAGGCAATAAAAGAACTGGCAGCATTTACACCAGAAATTGTAGAGGCTATGAGCAAAATGGCGCTGTCGTACAATGTAAATATCATCGCTGGAAGTATGCCGGAATTGAGAGAGGGAAAAGTGTATAATGTGTCTTATGTGTTGCAGCGAAATGGCAAAAAAGACAGCGTTAGTAAAATCCATATTACACCTTCTGAGGAAAATGAATGGCAGATAGAAGGTGGCAATGAAATAAAAGTAATTGAAACGGATGTGGCAAGAATTGGCATACAGATTTGTTACGATTCTGAATTTCCTGAAATGAGCAGAATATTGGCGGACCAGGGGATGGAATTATTATTTGTTCCTTTTTTAACAGATACCCAAAACGCTTACAACCGGGTTCGTTTTTGTGCTCAGGCAAGGGCCATAGAAAATGAATGTTATGTGGCCATTGCCGGCAATGTTGGCAACCTTCCCTCGGTTACTAATATGGATTTGCAGTTTGCACAATCAGCGGTATTAACGCCTTCTGATTTTGCGTTTCCGGTAAATGGTGTAAAAGCTGAAGCAACACCTAATACAGAAATGATTGTAGTAAGTGATGTGGATTTATCTTACCTAAAAGAATTACATCATTATGGCAGCGTACAAACTTTAAAAGACAGAAGGAAAGATTTATACCAGCTGGAGTATAGTGAACCAATTGTAAAAAACACAGATACAGTAAAGGCAAATATGTTTGTATCTGCGGCAATAAAATAGGCACATCAATTAAATCAGCACTTCAAAAAAAAACTATTATAAACACCATATAATAAGTAAAAAGCTCATCATTTTCATCAACTGCAAAGCGGATAAATTTAATAGCGAAAGCATGCAAATAATAAGGGCTGATGTTCCGCTTCAAAATTAGGCAGCAAACAGTGCCGCCAATAAATACTGCTGCTTTCGGCTTTTTCAGCCAAACGGAAATTACTATGCAACAAAAAGTTCAGCCTAATTTTATGAAAGTATTTTATTGACAAATGAAACTGAAAAAAAACTTCCCCTCTCGGAAAACCAACATAGTAACTTAATAAAATAACCTCACCAAAAGTGGGGTTACTTTGTATCTTGTATTTTTTCAGTATCATTTCATATTTTCATACAATCATAACTTTTTCAGTAATTTTTTAAACTTCTTTCCGGGGAGGAGGATTAAAAAATCCTGAAAGTGCAAAAGATGAACTGGAAAATCAACGACGAAAAAAAGCAACACTGTTAGTTGATTTAGTAAATATAATTTTGCAACAAAAAAGCGCTACAATAATTTAGCAATACAAAAGATTAAATAAAGATGAATGATTTTTGGAAGCAGATAATTTTCAGGATCGGCGACTTTACCCTCACTCCTTCAAAGATGGTAGGTCTGGCGATGGTATTCTTCTTTGTATGGCTCTTTCTCGCCTTATTCAGAAAAACCTTTCTTAATAAAAAGATATTGTCTGTTGCGGAGCAGGGAGCAAGAAATTCACTATACCAACTGAGTAAATACCTTCTCTGGGTAATTGCTATTTCTGTTTCAATCCGCATTTTAGGTTTTGATGTAACCCTGCTGGTTGCAGGTTCGGCTGCACTATTGGTAGGTATCGGGTTTGGCTTACAAAATATTTTCAGCGATATTATTTCGGGTTTGTTTTTATTGTTTGAGAGAAAAGTGAAGGTGGGTGATATAATGGAAGTGGATACCATTGTAGGAAAAGTACAGGAAATTAACCTGCGCACTTCAGTACTGCTTACCCGTGATGGATATAATATCATTGTACCAAACCATAAGTTTATTACTGAAAATGTAATTAACTGGACACACCAGGCTTTTGACCGCAGATTTCATCTGGAAGTAGGTGTTAGTTATAGCAGCGATGTGGATGTGGTAACAGCAGTTTTAATAGCATGTGCGCTTGAGCAAACAGAGATTATAAAAGATGAAGCACATAAACCTTTTGTACGCTTTCAGGATTTTGGCGAAAGCGCTTTGTTGTTCTATCTTATTTTCTGGACACAGGATATTTTCCGTGTAGAACAGGTGAAAAGTGAACTACGTTATAAAATATTTAAAGCCTTCCAGCATAAAGGAATAATTCTTCCATTTCCGCAAAGGGATATTCATATTACACAATCATCAGTATAATGTCTTCAGTAAAAAAATTAAATACCTGGCTTGCAACTGCAATTTGTGGTAACGATATAACCTCCTCCTGTTTGTATGTATCGGCTATAACCATTGCAATGGCCGGCCAGTATGCATGGCTGGCATTATTAATAGTAGCAGCGGTCCTTTTTTTATTCCGTAAAATTTATGGAGAAGTGGTTGGTGCATTGCCGCTCAATGGCGGTGCATATAATGTACTGTTGAATACTACCAGCAAAAGCAATGCATCCGTTGCAGCTTGCCTTACTATACTTTCCTATATGGCTACCGCTGTTATTTCTGCAAGTGAAGCCATGCATTATTTACATGAAAGCATAACATCGCTCGATATAAATTTTGCCACATTATGCCTGCTTTTTTTATTTTTATGTTTAACTATATTAGGTATTTCAGAAAGTGCAGTAGTAGCACTCGTTATTTTTATTTTCCATTTAGTTTCCATGGCATTGCTCATTGGGAGTGCCTTTGTTTTTATTTTTAGTAATGGAACAGGTATTTTTCATGCAAATTTTATGTTGCCAATAAAAGGCGGCAACATCGCTACTGCTTTGTTCTTTGGCTTTAGTGCTGCCATGCTGGGAATATCTGGATTTGAAAGCTCCGCTAATTTTGTGGAAGAACAAAAACGGGGTGTGTTTCCAAAAACGCTGCGTAATATGTGGGTTGCTGTATCGGTGTTGAATCCATTAATTGCTTTCCTCGCCATTGCAGTAATGCCGGTAGCAACTGTTGAAAGCCATCAGGAATCTTTGCTGAGTTACATGGCTTCGCTAACGGGTGGCAAGTGGCTGGCCACATTAATTTCCATCAATGCCGTAACAGTTTTAAGCGGTGCTGTTTTAACTTCTTTTGTAGGTGTAAATGGTTTAATTAAACGCATGACCCTCGACAGGATTTTACCGCAATTCTTTTTAAAGGAAAACAAGCGGGGCAGCAGTTACCGTATTATGATTACTTTTTTTATTTTATGCGTTTCTGTTTTACTGGTAACCAATGGCAAACTGGCACCACTTGCAGGTGTGTACACAATTTCATTTTTATTAGTGATGGCTTTCTTTGCTGTTGGTAACCTGATGCTGAAAATAAGAAGAGGCAGGCTGCCAAGGCCTGAATATGCTACTCCATTTATTGTTGTAGTTGCATTACTTTCTGTGGGGGTTGCATTATACGGCAATGTAAAAATGAAACCGGAATATCTGGTAGTTTTCCTGCAGTATTTTATTCCTTCCATGTTGCTGATTTATGCCATGCTTAACAGGGATCATATCATGGAATTTATTTTAGGCATTCTTTGGAATATTACCGATTCACTGCGTAAACTGTCGGTAGTTAGCCGAAAAAAAATAAACCGGTTTATCTATAAACTGCATGAACAGGAATTTATCTTCTTTTCTAAGGGAGATGATATTTCTACCCTCAACAAAGTGATGATTTATGTGCAGGAAAATGAAATAACCAGGAAGATAAAAATTATAACGGTATTAAAAGAGCACCAGGACCCACCAGAACAATTTTCTAAAGATTTTGAAGTGCTGGACAGGGCTTATCCAAATATAAAGATGGAATACCTCGTTATTACGGGAGTATTTGGTCCCGAATTAATAGCAAAATTGAGTGAAGAATGGAACATCCCAAAAAACTTTATGTTTATCAGTTCGCCAGGAGAAAAATTTAGTTACAGGGTGGAAGAACTGGGAGGTGTGAGGCTGGTATTATAAATCTTTATTTTGTTGCAATTATAAAATAGTATGCAGGAAAGTCTGCCTAATGAATAGCTCCCGATTGTAAGATAAGGTATAGAACCTGCTTTTTTAACAGCAATGTGCTGATTTTAACGCACTCACTCTTTCGCCCAATATTTCAACAAAATAGCTTTTGTCTAAGTAGCAGAAAACAAAAAGCAGCCACCACAGCTGCTTTAATGTATACCAAAACCAAACCTAAACCATGAAAAAAAAATTATTCTTAACTGCTTATTGCCAATTACATTTATTGTGTTTGAAAATAAATACGTGTTTTTAACTCTTTTATAAAAAAACACTTGCCAATTATTTGATGCAAAATGCATCCGTTTTACAATTCAAATATGGGAGATTGAAATTAAAACGAGATTAAAACGAAATTAAATTATTTAGCTATTGTATCTATATCGTGCTTTTTTCAGGCAACAATATTTCTGCGCTTGCAGCATGTTGCTGTACAATTGCAAGCATTCGTTTCATCAGCCTTTGCGTAAAAAATGTCCTGCTGAAACCGATTGGCTCTTTTTCCAACGAGAATAAGGTGAATTGCCAGCCCAATCTACTTTTTGTATATGCGTGGCAATTTTCGTTATGAATAGTATCCTTCACGTCATTTATTTCATCTATGCAGGCCGCTAGCGTTGTATGTTCGTTACCACGAAACACAGAAGGCCTGAACCGGATTTTAAGGCGGAACACATACTGGTAAGTTCCCCTGCTCGTTTTTTTTACTCTAAACCTTGTCATAAAATTATTTTGCCATTTCAAAAATTTCTGATTGTGGAATATGTTCCTGCAATAATTGAATCCATTTGCCGCATTGGCTTTCTGAATGGAAGCTCATGCTGTAACCAACGATACTGTTATCTGGCCCTGCCACTGTAAAATTCCATTCTCCTTTTTCCAGTTCATTTATACGGATATTCTTTTTGTCCAAAATGTTGTGCCGTAAATATTCAACTGCATTAAGGCATTTCCGCCTGCTTAGGTAACTATCGCTCGACATTATATTATGCCCCGTATCGGCAATAATACGATAGTAGTGCTTTCTGTTGTTTCTTTTAAAAATTTCTATTTTCATCATAAAATACTTTTTTGGGTTTTCACTATTCCACGTTACAACTATATGCTTTCAAAATTAGTACTCGTTTAAAAGCAAATTAAAAGCTGATTAAAAAGAAGAACATTACATTAGATACGGGGCGTTTAAGCTATTTTTGATAAATGCAGCACATAGACACATACGTATACATTTCTGCAGCTTGTTTACTGATCATATTCTCTTATTTATATAATCTGCTTTCAAAAAAAACAGGTATCCCATCTGTGCTGCTGTTGCTGCTTACCGGTATTGGCGTAAGGGAACTAATTATTTATAATAATATACCTGTGTTAATACCAGCAAAGGCTGTTGAATTGTTTGGTATACTGGGGTTGATAATGATTGTACTGGAAGCGGGTCTTGATATACAATTGAGCCGTGACAAAATAAAACATATAAAAAATGCCTTCTTTTCTGCTGCTGCCATACTGGCGTTATCTGCAATAGCCTGCTCTGCATTGCTCTATTTTTTTTTACATGAAGATTATCTGTTTTGTTTAATTTATGCCATACCGCTTTCAGTTGTAAGTAGTGCCATTGTAATACCAAGTATTTACAATTTGGAGGAAATTAAGAAAGAGTTTTTGGTGTACGAAACATCCTTTTCGGATATAATCGGCATTTTGCTGTTTAACTATATTGTTGCAGGAAATATTTTTCATGTAACAAATGTTGCGCTGTTTTTTGGTTCGGTATTGCTTTCAGTACTATTGAGTGTAGTTTTATCACTGTTGATTGCGCTGATGCTTATAAAAATTAAGACACAGGTTCGTTTTTTTCTTGTGTTTGCTGTATTAATTTTTTTGTATGCCGGTGGTAAAATGCTGCACCTTCCCTCCCTTTTAATTATTTTATTATTTGGTTTAATTGTAAGCAACTGGCAATTGCCGCCTTTTCAAAAACTGTACAAATGGATGCCCCTTAAAAAAATGAATGAGGTTAGTCATTTGCTACATTCGCTTACTGCCGAAAGCAGCTTCCTCATCCGTACATTTTTCTTTTTTATTTTTGGCCTAACTATTAATTTTAAATTATTATTTGATATAGAAGTTGTTGTAACAGGCAGTCTGCTGGTTTTGATTCTTTTTTTAATCCGGTATGTTTACCTGCGGTTTTTTCTTAAGGCACATATTTTCCCCGAGCTATTTTTTATGCCCAGGGGGTTAATCACCATCCTTTTGTTTTACAGTATCCCACAGGCATATAAACTTTCAAAATTCAATGAAGGCATTTTGTTTTTTGTAATTCTCATTACCAGTGTCATAATGATGATAGGGTCGGTAAGTTATGGAAGACCCGAATTGCAAACTATTAGTGATGAATTACCAATAACAGAAAACAATGTTTAATTATGGAAGAAATAAAAATATTACTGATTGAAGATGAAAAAAAAATTGCCGATACACTTGCTAAAGGCTTAAAGGAACTGGATTATTATGTAGAAACAGCCTATGATGGTAAAATTGGCCTCCGCCTTTTTGAATCGGGCAGTTTTAATTTAATCATCACCGATATTAATTTACCTGGTATAAATGGATATGATTTATGTAAAACTATCCGCAACAGAAACCAGCATATTCCTATCCTGATGCTGACAGCATTAAGCACCACAGATGATAAGATAGAAGGCTTTAATGCCGGTGCAGATGATTACCTGGTGAAGCCTTTTGAATTTAAAGAATTGCTGGTGAGGATAAGGGCCCTGCTTAAACGAACTATGAACCAGCAATTGCCAACAGGCAATATTTTAATAGTGGCAGACCTTGAAATGAACCTGGATAGCAAAGAAGTGACCCGTGACGGGCAGCCCATTCTTCTTACCGCAAAAGAGTTTCAGTTGCTTGAATATTTTATGCGAAACAGGAACCGTGTTGTATCAAGGGCGGATATAGCAGAGAAAGTTTGGGACCTTGATTTTGATACCAAAACAAATGTGATTGATGTGTATGTAAATTTTCTTCGAAAAAAAATTGAAAAGAGTTTTGGCAGCAGGCTTATCCATACACAGGTGGGAATGGGTTATATTATGAAGGAAAGATAATTTGTATGAGCATAAAATACAAAATAGCACTTTTGTTTGCATCATTACTGATGATTGTACTTGCGCTGCTGAGCTTGTTTATCTATTTTTTTACTGCGGGGGAAAGAACAATTACATTTAACACAAGACTAAAAAACCGGGCACTCAGCACAGCAAAAATTTACGCTGCAGATTACACTAATAATTTTGCCTTGCTTAGAAAGCTGGATGCAGCATCAGTCGCTTCCCTCTATGAAAAAAGCGTTACGGTAACAGGCCTCAACAATACATATGAATACCTGTATGCAGACAAGCCCGGAGATTCCATGTACCTCACTAACAAAATAATAGAACGGACAAAGATTAACGAAGAGTATTATTTTACCTCACATGGCAAAAAAGCTATTGCAATTCACCATGTAACCGATAGCAGTAATTTTATTGTAGCAGTTGCTGCCAACGATTTGGACGGCATGGATTTTTTAAGACAGTTAAAAGAGATACTGATAATCGCCCTGTTGGTTTTCACTGTTATTTCTTATGCGGTCGGTTTAGTTTTTGCAAAAAATATTCTACGCCCAATACAAAGAATTATAGGGGAGGTAAACCTTATCACATCCAATAATCTTTCGCAACGGATACGCATTAATACAACCAAAGATGAATTGACACAGCTTTCCCATAATTTCAATACCCTGCTGGACCGGCTACAGGAATCATTTTCGATACAGCGCCGGTTTATCTCCAACGCATCGCATGAACTGTCAACTCCACTCACATCTATTTCGAGCCAGTTGGAAGTAACACTCCAAAAAAGCAGGACAACAGATGAGTACAAAGAAGTAATGCTGAGTATTTCTGAAGATATAAAGGAAATGCAGCAGCTTACCAGAAGCCTCCTCGACATTGCAAAAACTGGTTCGGAAGGAAGCATCGATTTAAATGAAGTGCGGCTGGATGAGGTTATTTTTAAAGTAGTATCTGATGTGCAGCGGCAAAACGATGCCTATAAAGTAGATGTAAGTTTTGATATTTTCCCGGATGACGAAAAACTACTGACGGTTTTTGGAAATGCTAACCTGCTGTACATAGCGTTGAAAAACATCATTGATAATGGGTGCAAATATTCTAACGATAATAAGTCTTCTATCAGCCTTCTTTTTAATAAGGCTGCAATTATTATTAAAGTTTCAAGCATGGGAGATATTATAGCCGAATCGGATATACAAAATATTTTTCAACCTTTCTTTCGTACGGGCACTGCCCAAAACAAACCAGGTTTTGGTTTGGGGCTTACCTTAACAAAGCGTATCCTCTCTTTACACAGGGGAACCATACAGGTATACTCTAATCACTCGAGCGGCACAGTTTTTACAATTGAACTTCCAACTATTTATGCCCATAGCAACAAGATTTAACTCCGTTTTAATTGAGTTTTAATTTCTTGCCTTCATTTTGCAAAAAAAATCACAGGATGCAAAGAAATTCCCTGGGCACTATTGCTGTACTATTTGCCATCATTTTTCTGGTGTCGCTTATTTTAACAACTCAACAAAACCAAAAACTTATTTCAGAAAGAGAAAACTTGCTTTTAAGAAACGATTCTTTGCATATGCAGCACCTGATAAGCAGGAAGCAGGTGGAGATGTTGCAGAACCAGCTTGACAGCATACGACGTAAGTAAATAAACTGGCTTGTGAACCATTAAAATACCAGATCGTTTAATAAAAAAAAACTACCTAAGCACGCAATTGCAGTAACTAAAAAATATCATCCTAAACAGGCATGATAGCGTAATTCAGCTTTATTTCTTCAATGGTTCTGTTGAGCCTGCTTTTTTCTGCAGCCAGTGCCACCAAATGACTTTCTACAGATACCTCAATAGAAGAACTCAGTAAAGATTTATCCTGTTGGGCCACAGCCTGTACCCAATCTTTTACAAGACGATGATCGCCACCACCATGTGAATCTGTTTTCATTTGCCAGGATATTTGTTTTCTTGTTTTAAAATCCGTCAAAATAAATTTCTCCATATCACCGATAATATCTCCTTTTGACCCCATTATTCTTGTCCTTCTTCCTTCATAGGACACATGCGCCTCCATCGAAAAAGCAGCAGTAACACCATTCTCAAATAACATATTCACCGTAAGATGGTCGGGCTGGTCGTTATCCATTTTATAAACACAACGGCCATAGTCTGTAGTTTTTAATTGCTCAATAATAAAATTATCCCAGTCACTTTTATCCGCAGGCATATCAAATACGTAGAGCCTTTTTTTATCCCGCAGATAAATTTGTAAAGCAGAATAAGCACAGGAAGATTCAACTGCACAACCATCTGTACATCTATCTGTACTTCCCTTGGGTGCATTTTTGTTGGTAAACCATTTAAGGTTGCCAAAGCAATGCACATCTTTAACATTGCTGTTTACCAGCCAGCGTAAAATATCTGTATCGTGAGATGATTTGGCAAGCACTATTGGCGTTGCAGTTTTACTATTTTTCCATTTGCCCCTTACATAAGAATGGCTCATGTGTATTTGTTCAATAGGCTCCATATGCTGTATGCTGATAATATCACCGATAATACCAGCATCAATAATTTCTTTCAGTTCTCTAAAATAAGGGGAGTAACGCAACACATGGCAAACACCTACAATACGGTTGGTTTGTTGTGCTTTTTCTAAAATCAGTCTGCATTCCCTTTCTGTTTGTGCAATTGGTTTTTCCAGTAACACATCATAGCCAGCTTCCAATGCAGCAATACAGGGTGCGGTATGCAAATGGTCGGGTGTGGCAATAATTACTGCATCAGCAAATTTGTGTTTCAGAAAAATATCTTTCCAATCTGAAAAAACATTTTCATCACTCAACTGAAATTGTTTCTGTAGCAAATTTCTCTTTTTATTGTTGGTATCAACTACTGCAATTATTTGCAATTCGCCGGGGTACAACCAGGCATAATCAGCATAAATATTTCCCCGGTGGCCGGCACCAATTAAAATAGCAGTAACCGGCTTGCTCAGTTCAATATGCCGCTCATCTTCAAAAACATCTTCATGCAGGCCAAAAGCGGTAGCAATATCTTTCCATCCTTCTTTTATATTGTCTTTTATTAAACTGAATGACCTTAATATTTTCCTTGACGAAATGAACTGGCGTAATGACATTCTTTAAAAAATTTTAATCAAGCTGTACTGTAAAATTACGATAACCAAAAGAGGCTTTGCAAAAGGTTGCACATTTTAATCGGATTTTAATGAGGCATTAATCAGCTTTTTATTAATCCATAATAATATTGTAGCAAATTAAAGGTTATGCAAAAGCTATTCAATAAAATTTTGGTACCAATTGATTTTTCGGTAAAATCAAAAGTTGCAATTGACAGGGCTGTGGATATCGCAAAAGAATATCACTGCAGCATTCACCTTTTTCACGTAGTTGCGGGTTTGCCTTTTGAAGCGGTAAAAATGGCGGAAGGTCATATGGCCATTCCCTATGGCATAATTGAAAACAAAATTGAACTGGAGTTCCATTTGCAAAAACTATGCGATAGTATAACGATGCTTACTTCTGATTCTTTGGATATCAGCTACAGTATTGCGAGGGGATATTGGGACGATGCAATTATTGATCTGGTAAAACAAAGTGGATTTGACCTGGTAATTATTGGCCAGAAAGGTCTTTCAATTACAAAGAGAAAAATGCTTCTAAATCCAGATAAGATAGCATCTAAAACAAATGTCCCTGTTATAACAATTCCATCCAACAGGCGCATAATAAAACTGTACTCCATTGTAATTCCCATTACTGATTTTTTACCCGTTAAAAAACTTATGTACGGAATTTATATTGCCACCACTTACAAGGCAACGATAAAACTGTTGGGCATAAAAAATTCCAGAACACAGGATCAGGTGGAGTATTATCTTAAAAAATCGAAAGATCTTGTTTTAGAAAACTGCAAATTAAATGTGGAAACAGATATGATAAGAAGCGATAACACAGCAGAAGCAGTTAATCAATTTGCAATGCTGCAGGCGGCAGATTTAATTATCGTTAACCCCGGAACACAAACAAAAATGCCGGGCTTCTTGTCTACGATGCTCGGAAACATCATTCAAAAATACGCTACGCCTCCGGTGCTTACAATAAATCCGGCTTAAATTTTCATTCACAAAAAAATTATTTAACAAATGAAAAAATTATTTATTCTTACTATTTTATTCTCGTCGGCGCTTTGCGTTAAATCACAAACAATTGATGAGGCAAAGACTAATATTTACTATGAGCGATATGCCACTGCTTCAAACATATTGCGTTCGGTTATAGCAAAAGGCGACCCCTCACCCGATGCATACTACTGGTTGGGTGAAGTACTCCTGAAAGCGGGCAAACTTGATTCTGCAAGAAAGGTTCTTTTGGAAGGTACCGACTATGCAATGAAAAAAGGTTACTCAAAAAAAGATGAACCTTTGGTATACATTGGTTGGTCGCATTTTTTACTTGACTCCGGCAATACAAACGCCCGGGCCGATATGGAAAGTGTTTTGGAAGAAACCAGGTATAAAAATCCTGAGGCCTTGCTTGCAGCAGCAAGGGCTAATATTGATGGTAAGAATGGTGACGTGGCCTGGGCCATTGAGCTATTGGAAAAAGCTATAAAAAGAGACCGAAAAAACCCTGAAATATACACTGCCCTGGGGGATGCCTACAGCAAACAGTTGGATGGGGGCAATGCAATTAAAAGTTATGATCAGGCACTGGATGCTAATGCTGCTTTTGCCGAAGCGATGTACAGAAAGGGAAAAATTTATAAAAGCCAAAACAACCCGGCTATATATATGGACAGGTTCAATAAGGCCTACGCCATAGACAGTACCTATCCTCCGTTGCTATACGAATTATACAGCTTCTACTATTTTCGTGATGTGGTGAAAGCGAAAAAATACCTGGATAAATTTATCAGTAACTCCGACCCTAGCCCTGAGCAGGCTTATATGAAAACCGATTTAATGTACGTTTCAAAAAAATATGAAGGGGCAATTAATGGAGCAAAAAGTATTCTTACTGCTGAAGCAGATAAAGCTCAGCCAAGATTATATAAAATGATTGCTTACAGTTATGCAGCACTCGGAGATTCTGTACAAGCCCTGGAAAGTATGAATCGCTATTTTGACCGGGAAGATCCTTCGGAATTTGTAGCAAAAGATTTTGAACTGAAAGCAAAATTGTTGGAAAAAACAAACCCTGATAAATCTGCCTCCATCGAGTGGTATAAAAAAGCTCTCGCTGCCCAAAGTGATATCAACGAAAAGCTTGGGTATATGAAAACACTGGCTGATTTGCAAAAAGATTTAGGGAACAGGGATAGGGAAGCGGCATGGAGGGGAGAAATCTACAAAACTACCAGCAACCCATCAAACCTTGTGATTTACAAGTGGGGATTGGCATTATACTCAAATCAAAATTATATCAAGGCAGACAGTGTGTTTACCATATACCAGGAACGATATCCGGAACAGATTTATGGTTATCTGTGGAGGGCAAGATGCAATGCGCTTATCGATACCAGCATGAAACTTGGTCTTGCTGTACCCCATTATGTGAAGTTGATTGAGGTAGCCTTAAAAGATTCGATTAAGAACAGATCAATACTAATGAAGGCCTACGACTATCTGGGCGGATATGAGGCGACAGTTACAAAAAACTATCAGGCATCGCTTGGCTATTTTGAAAACTTATTGGCACTTGACCCTGATAACGGCGATGCACAAAAAAACACAGAGCTGTTAAGAAAATGGATTGAGCAGGGAAAGGGAACGGG
>JBBQEA010000007.1:0-44923 GCA_038320245.1 Chitinophagales bacterium
ATTTGCAACGCTGTTTTATAAAATACTGTTTGGCATTACTTAAAAGAAGGTGAATATTTTAACCCGATTTGTAAACCGGCAGAATATAATTTAACAGTACCTTCTCCCACTCCTGCAAGAGGAAAAATAAGATACGGCTCAGCTAAAAATGAAAACTGGGTTCCCAGTTTTTTTTCTATGCCCACAGAAATACTAAGCATAGAAAAAAGATTTTTATTACCGGTGTAGGACTTATCCCTTACGTAATAATATTTATTATAAGTGTAGTGATAGTTATAATCTTCTTTCTTCATAATAAAAGAAGAAATGCCGGCAGTTCCATAAAAAGTAAGCGTATTTTTTTGAACAAAATTATACCTTACGGTAACCGGAATGTCATATATAAGGCAGGATGCGTCTACCTTTTTAATATCTACCGTACTCCAATAAGAACCAGGCTTGGGATGGTAATCGCCGGAGCCGCCTATATATTTTTTTCTGCCTGCATAAAATCCGGTTTGTAAACTAATTTTTTTATTTAACTGGAAGCCAATACCAGCGCCATATCTTGGGGAAACTGAACTGTTAGGAAAAGACATGAACTTTACTCCGGATACTTCTCCGCCCAAGGCTGCTAACAGGTACCACTTTGACAAGCCTTTTGCAGACGGAGGTTTGTTAGCAGCCTTGTTGGTTGAAGCTGTTAATTTTTTATCAGCAGTAATTGGACTAGTCTCCTTAATAACAGCCATTTTTTTTATGGTATCTGTAGCAATATTTTTTGCAATTAAATCAGTCTTTTCCTTTACGGGTGTAACTGTTGGCTCCTGTTTTTCTTTTAAAATATCACTCGAAATTTCATTACCACTTAAAATTGTATTCGTTTCTGTTGAAATCTGGCTATCACTTATTTTAATGGCGGCAGCTCCCTTTTTTTGCAGCTTTACTTTTTTTGCTTTAGATGTATTTTCGACATACAAATGGTTGTCGCTTACATCCTTCTGTTGAGTAACTGATTGTATATTCTGGCCTGAAGTTTCATCATTTAAAGTATTTGCATCTTTTGATTGAATGTCTGCTTTGCCGGAGATGTTTTTTTCAGCATTCATTGCTGTCTTATTCTTTTGCTCAACATCCAATTCAACCTTATTAGGATTTGTAACATCAGGCTCACTGTTAGATGTAGAAGTGGTGGTAGCAGTTACAATATCGGCCCCGTTTTTTTCTACAGGCGGAGTATTAAAATACCAATAGCCCATAAGGCCGAGGCCAATTAATAAAAGTGACAATCCATACCTCCACCAAATAAAAAAGCCACGTTTTTTCCTGTCTTCTTTATTGAGCAACAGTTCCATTTTAAGCCAGGCCTGCTCATCAAAAGCAGGCTCACTGTTTACAGCGGCCTCCCTTATTTTATTTTCAATATCCTCAAACGATTTTTGGCTCATAATGTATTGTTGCCTCTTTTAACATTTTTTGAATGTTTGCTTTTGCTTTAGACAAATTTGATTTTGATGTACCCGTAGTAATATTTAACTGAGTTGCAATTTCGTCGTGTGTAAACCCGTCTATCACAAAAAGATTAAAAACTGCCTTGTAAACCGGTGATAATTTTTGCACTACTTGCATTATTTCTTTGTAAGACATTTTATCAATAGTTGACTCTACTGTCCCCGGCATTTCAGTATGCGATTCCTGAATATCAGTAAGTAAATGATGTTTATTATTTTTCCTGAAATGATCAATACTGGTGTTAATTACAATCGATTTCATCCAGCCCTTGAGAGAGGCTTCATAATTACTGTATGCTGGTTTAAACACGGGCAATTGTTTAAATATTTTTAAAAACGAATCATTTACCACTTCCATTGCTTCGTCATTGGTAGTACAATAGCGCAAACATATTGCCATAGCGAAGCCATAAAAAAGCTGATAAAACTCTTTTTGGCTTTCCCTTTTTGCGGTTACGCAACCATGGATAATATGCTCAAGTTTTGACTCTGTAGTTACCATTAAGGTATTTTGATATCGTATTACATAAACAATAGGTTGCTTTACTAAATTAATTCCCTGCTTTCAGAATATAAATTCGGCCTGGTTTAAATTTATCAGGATGAGATAAAGCTAGTACAATTTTAATAATGTATTGACAAAGGTGAACGTTACAAAGCTGTAAACTCAAGCTAAAGTAACGCTGTAATTACTCCTTCAAAATAGAATTACTACAATACATGCTGTATCAATAAAATTCAAAGCAATTATAATATTTTCATTTTAAAACAGCCATTGCTATCCTTATAAAAGTACAAAATGATAAATACTTTTAAAACTGATGTTATTTTTTATCTAATTTAAAAAAAATAAAGCTACTGAGCCGTCAACAAGTATCGAGAAATATTGATTAGACAAACCACCGTACCAATAACGTAGTTATATTGCAGCCTGAAATCTCTTTATAACCATGAGAAACTTTTTATTGCTGCTGTTGGCTGTTATAGCCCAGTCATTTCTTTTTGCTCAAACAACCGCTGAAAAAATTAATTCGGCAACAGCCCAACTTGTAAATATTGACCTGCAGCGGGTAAAGCTTTTCGAAAAAATTGAGACTTATAAATTAAATAAGATACAGGAAGACCTTGATCTTATTGGACTTCCTGCAGCCCAAAGCGGCGATGAGATAATTCATCACAGTGCGCTTACACTTGCCTACGCAGATAAATTTGAGCAAGCCCGTTGGGTTGCCCATATCATTACCGAAGATGTAACCAAGGGCACAGTATTTCGTACCAACGATTTTAGGCCAGATGAAAAAGTATCTACCGGTAGTGCAGTAGAAGCAGATTATTTTCTTAAAAAAATGAAGCCTGATAGTACCTGGGCTTATGATGGCTTTGGCTACGATCGTGGTCACCTTGCGCCTTCTGCGGATTTCAGGTGGAGTAAAACTGCGTTATCAGAATCTTATTATTACAGCAATATGAGTCCACAGCAGCCAGAATTTAACAGGGGTGCCTGGGGCGACCTTGAAGATGCCATTCGTGGGTACCTGTATAGAAACTCTGGTACCTCACTTTATGTAGTAACTGGCCCGATACTAACGAATGGCCTACCGGTAATTGAAAGAGGTAAAAATAAGGTGAGTATTCCTGCAATGTATTGGAAAGCAGTATTGGATTTAAATAATAAAAAGGCCATCGGGTTTATGATGCCCAATCAAAACATCACCCAACCGCTTGCTAGTTTTGCCGTACCAATTGATGAAATTGAAAAAGCAACCGGACTCGATCTTTTTAACAAGCTACCAACTGACTTACAGGAATCGTTGGAAAAACAAACAAATACCGCCGATTGGTTGCCGCAGGTTAATACGCTTGACATTGAGCCGATGAGCCAGGAAAAAATGCCCCGCAATCACTTTAATACAATTGTTGCCCAGCAATGGGTTGGACAGGCAGCCGATATCAATGTATGCGGAACAGTTGTTGGCGCAAGGCTTAGCAAAGCCGGGAATGTACTCATCAATTTGGATAAGCAATTTCCTAACCAGGTATTTACTGTATTTGTAAAAAAAGAAAATCTCCTCAATTTTAATTACGACCTGGTAGAAGTACTAAAAAATAAAGTGATTTGTGTAAAAGGAAAAGTAATTAATCAAGGTGGTGTTGCAACCATGTACATACAGAATCAAAATGATATTAAGGTACAGGAATAGATAATAAATAACAACCCTCTTTCAACAGTTACTTCATTGAATTTTTTGTTTCGGTAACTCCTAAATAGAATTTCATTTAAAAAAATTTAAGCAATTATTACTTACATCTTCAAATCCTGCTTCTTCCATAAAAGGTATATGGGCCCGTTTGTCACCTTTATGTTTTATGGAAGCTACTTCTTTAGCTATATTATGTCAGTTTCTTTATTTGTTTACTATTGAGCAAAGATTTCATTTGTGTGATAGCAACCGTATTGAGTTGTAAAAGCCGTTGCTGTTGAGTGAGCCCCTGGTGAATGAGCACTGCATTAATACTTTCCATATTGGAGAGTACTACCAATTGTTCAAGGGTAGCTTCATCTCTTACATTGCCTTGTATTTTGGGGTTTGCATCCCGCCATTGTTTAGCAGTTATACCAAATAAGGCAACATTAAGCAAATCGGCTTCATTTGCATACACAAAGTTTACTTGTTGTTTGCTCAGTTCCTTTGGTATAAGATTTTCTTTAATGGCATCGGTATGGATATGATAATTTACTTTGGACAAGGTGCGCTGAAGGTTCCATTCAAGTTTTAACCGATCATTTTCATCGGCTTTTAAACGTTGAAATTCTTTTACCAAAAGCAACTGAAATTTTGGGCTTATCCACATTCCAAAATGAAAAGCAATATCCTTATGGGCATAAGTGCCGCCGTACCGGCCGGCAGTAGCTCTAATGGCTACAGCACCCGTACTTTCTATCCAATTTTTAACTGACAAAACAAAATTATTACTCCCTGCAGCATTTTTAATTGTACCGAATTCGGTATAATTAAAATTCGGATTATACAATGCTTCCCATTCACCAAGATACTCGATAGTACTTTTAAGGCTAAGCCATTTAATAATAATCACTTCCTGCATTTGACTTTTGGCCATATCGGTCAATGATATATAATCGCTTTCTTTACTAGTAATGATGGCTATTTCACTTCCTTCTACATTTATTATTTTATTCTTTGCCATATTATTTAATTTTTTTTATTATTTGGTACTCACGAACGATTTCATTTCTATGATAGTAATTTGGTTCTGTTAAATTAGTGAATAAGTATGCTGAAATCTTTGATGGCATCGGTATGAATGCGATAGTTAACCTTTGCCAAAGTTCGCTGAAAATTCCAGTCTAATTTAAGCCGGTCATTTTCATCGGCTTTTAGCCGTTGAAATTCTTTGATGATATAGTGTTTGAATTCAATTGAAATCCAGGAAGCAAATTCAAAGGCGATGTCTTTATGGGCAAAGGTTCCGCCATACCTGCCAGCTTTGGAAATTATGTCAATAGCCGCAGTTGCTTCAATCCACTTTTTATGAGTCATAACAAAGCTGTTAAGCCCTGCTTGATTTCTAAACCTCTCGAATTCGAGGGGTTTAAAATTGGGATTATACAATGTTTCCCAAAAACCTAACAATTCGATAGTATTTCTATTTCTTAGCCAGTTTTGAATAATTGTATAAGTATTGGTGGTATCCTTATGTCTGGTTATATCTGTAAGCGAAATAAAATCAGATTGTGCGTCTTGAAAAACTGTAATCTCTGTACCTTTTACAATGATGGTTTTATTTTGTGCTATAGCTATATTTCCTATTGTGGCGAATTCGCCATAATTAAATACTCTGAATTTTTTCTATTACCTGATTTTTGATGTTGCTGATGTAGTTTGCCACTTCAATAAAATACCATTCAGCATATCCGTATTTATCCTTCAAAGCAATTACTGCCGGTATCCATCTGTTTTCTACAAACCATTTCTTCTCCGCTTTATCTTTACTCATACCACTAATTTCTATCATCAATTTTTTTATTGTTCCGTGCTTGCTTTTTACCCTTGTGGTGTTGGGATAGTTTGCACCTCTCCAAATGGCGACCTCCTTTCTACATAGATTGATGATGTGAGTAATGTATTCTTCTGCATCGTCGTTCCATTCAAATATTTCTTTTTGGCCGGTTTGCCTTGCTGGAATAACCGCCAAATCTGCTTTGAATATTCTACGCCCTTTGCAAATATTATTATAATCCAAACTGCCTTAGCTGTCTGTATCATAATGAAGTTTAGGGTCATCATAGGGGCTATTAAGAATCGGGTAATCTGAAGGTATAAGTTGTTTTGGTAGGGTAATTAAGAACAAAGAAATGTATTGTCCAAATACATGATATGCAAAATAAGCAAACCTAATGGTGTAATGCACATTTTTGTGATGATTCAAAAAGGTGAAACATTATAAGAAGTTCAATCTGTAATCATCTTTTAAAAAAAATCACCATCGCTCCCAATACCGTTAAAATAATTACCACTCTTCGGTAGCGATCGTCTTTTAAGGTTGCCACCATTTTTAGACCTGCCCAAAAACCCAATAACAACGCAGGTGTCAGCAAAAGGTCTGTTTGCAAGGTTGCCAGATTAATGTTTTTCCAATAAAATACCTGGAAGGGTAGCTTAAACAAATTGATCACTAAAAAAACCCATGCTGCAGTACCAATAAAATCATTCTTGGGCATGCGCATGGCTAGGAAATAAACATTGGCAAACGCACCTGCCAAATTACCCAACATGGTGGTAAAACCTGCAGCTAGCCCGGTAGATGCTACGAATAATTTGTTGGTAGGTATAGACTGCGTTTTCCTGAATTCAAATCCAATAATTATGATGACAGTGACTAAAATGATCACTGCCATTATCTTTCTAAACAATACTTCATCAATGTCTTTACCTACATAAACACCTATCAAAATCCCGAGCATCATCCAGGGAATTAATTTCCAGAATTGCGGCCATTGTGCATGCCTGTTGTAATAATAAACCGCCAGTATATCTGCAACACAAAGCAACGGCAATACAATACCGGTACTGGCCTTGCCACCAAATACAATTGCCATGATGGTTACATTCATCATGTCGATGCCTTTTAAACCAGCCTTTCCCAGACCGATGATAAAAGCAGCAATCAATATTAAAATCCAGTTGGTGATATTACCGTTAAACAAAAGATCCATGAGGTGAATGAGGAAAGTTGAAGGGTGAAATTATTCTATTCAACTTAAAATTGATTAAAAAATTGAAGATTGAAATTTATACTATTCATTAAATTGTTTTGTAAAACATAGCTGCATTTCAATACGAAAAAACACATCTTTCTGGCGAGTACAAAATCCTTTTGATGCCCACTACTTTTTCTTTTGTGCAATTTCTTTTAAGGCCAAAACGAGTTTATCAAGGTCTGCCGGTTTTGTATATACATGAGGCGTTACTCTTACACAACTGATATTTTCCCAAACAATACCAACCGTGTGGATTTTGTATTTTGAAAACAACTGACTATCCAATTCGCCTGGTGTAAGCCCATCAATGCTTACACCACAGATGGCACAGGAATAGGCAGGCTTTAATGAAGTATGTATTTTAACAGCAGCAATATCTTTTACAGCAGCAGCCCAATAATTTTTCAGGTAATGAATACGTTCCTGCTTCCTGCTGCTGCCAATGGCATTGTGAAAATTAATGGCTTCGCCGATGGCTTGCTCAATTGCAAAGCTCCTTGTTCCAATAGTTTCAAATTTCCTGATGTCATCACTATCGGGCTTGTCGTTGCAAATTAATGGCCATATCTTTTTTATTCTTTCTTTCTTAATCCAGAGCATTCCACTGCCGATTGGTGCACTTAAAAATTTATGCAGACTGGTGCCAAAATAATCACACCCAAGTTCAGGTATTTTAAAATCCAATAAACCAAAAGAATGTGCTCCATCCACCAATGTTTCAACTCCTTTTCGGGCGGCCATTGCTGTAATTTTTTTAACCGGAAGTATTTGTCCTATCCAGTTAATGACATGGGTAATGTGCAGGAGTTTTGTTTTCGGTGTGATGGCGTTTTCAAAAGCGCTTACGATGGCATCATCATCTTCCAAAGGAAAATTAAAACTGATTTGTTTGTAAACAATTCCCTCCCTTGTCTGCCGTTGTTTCCAGGCATTGATCATGTTGGGATAATCCTGCTTTGTGCCGATTACCTCATCCCCTTTTTGCAAAGGCAACCCAAAAATAACCGTATTGAGCGCTTCGGTTGCGTTTCTGTTAATAGCAATTTCTTCTGCATTGCAACCAGCTAAAAGTGCTAATTTTTCTCTCAATGGTTCACGCCCCATATCCATTATTCTCCACATAAAGTAAGACGGCCCTTCATTGGCTAATTTATTATATCTGTCCAGCGCTTCCTGTACTACCCTTGGTGCAGGACTAACACCGCCGTTGTTTAAATTGATAATATTGGAGTTAACGGTATATGCCTGTTGAATGACACTCCAGTAATCTTCATCATCTGCAAGTGCTTTAGCAGATAATCCAATCCTTGAACCGTTGGCAGCGTCGATATCTGCCGCATGCAATTCACTATACAAGCTATTAAAAGAAAATGCACCTGCAAGTAAACCTGCCTGCTGTATAAATTTTTTGCGGCTCTGGAACATAGCGTTGAATTTAATATTGAAAGTTAATGAATAAACCAGTAGAGAGATTTGTGATTGGTGATTGGCAATTTGTAATTGCCAATTTGTGAATTTTGAATCAGGTGAGAAAAGATATTCAACCATAAGTTCTGTTCGAACTAAATAATACCCATCAAACAATTATCATTTATCAATTATCCAATTATCAACTATCAATTATTCAATTATCAATTATTCAACCCTCAATTAACCCTACATATTCCACCAATAAGTAAACTTTAAAACAAGCGCCCGGTTGCGGATAAAAAGTGGATCGGTATAATAATTATCAGTGTATACAAGGAAGAAATCGCTTGCTGGTTTGTAGCGCCATTGTACTCTTGTATTTAGATTGATATTTTTTTGCTGGTTGTTGTATTGGATAAAGGTGGTAAAGAAAAACTTATTGGTAAAAGTTACGTCAATCCTTGGGCCGATAAGCCAGAAATCAGTTACATTCCATGGCGCAGGTAGGTCGATGTGATTGTAACTCGTGTTAAGCGTAATATTTACATAAGGCTGAAACCGGTAGCCAAGATCTGCCGTTAGGTTAAGCCTGCTGCCATTTGCATAATAGCCGCCATACCTGCTGGTAAACCCATAGGTAAACAAGCTTTGTGGCTTAGACACAAATTCGGTACCCCAGGCATTCCACCGGTGCTTGCTACCAGTTGGCAATGTTGGTTTCCCGGAATTGGTAGGATCAAATGGCTGCAGCAATTCTACATAATCATGAGCTACCCAGCTACCGAAAGTAGCCTGGTTTCTAAAATTCCATTTGTAATAAAAATAGCTTTCATTATCTGTTTGATAAAACTTGCTATCGAAAAAATAGGTAGAACCAAAGGTAGGGCCATGACTAAGTACTGCCCCTTTTTTTGGAAAAAACAAATAGCCGATTGTTGGATTTATTTTAAAGTAATTACGCCTTGGTACATAGCCCACTTCTGCTGTATAATTTTTGCTTACATATTCGTATTGACCGTTAACTGTCCAGTTTTTATTACTGTATTGCAGGTTGGCAGCATGTGTTAAGCTACCTGAATTTTTGCCGGGAGTCAGGGCCTTTAGTATCATCGCTTTTCCTGTAAATGCATTGTTGCGGGAGGCAAGGTTGTACTCCATTCCAAAATTACGATTGTATTGAGAATACACTGGTTTGCTGGTATCTTTTGAAGGATCGTAATTAAGTGATTGCTTGTTTACAAACATAAAGCGAATATTTGATCTTGCAAACACCCTTCTTTGTAAAGCCAGCACATCAAAATCCTGTGCCGGTAAGCCCGTCTCTTCCACACGGCCTGTTTTCATATGCATAGCACCTATTCGCCAATTTTTATCGAGGCTGCCACTTATACGGGCACCGTAATTTATCGGCACGCCCAACCCAATGCGTCGTGAAAAAAAAGGGCGGATGGTTGAATAACCAAAATTGGCAAACAGGTCTGCATTTTCTAAAAAGAATTGCCGGCGCTCAGGAAAAAACAATTCAAACCTATCCAGATTTGTTACCTGCCTATCTACTTCTACCTGGCTAAAATCGGGGTTTACTGTAAGGTCTAAATTGAGGGAGGATGTTACAGCTATTTTCGCATCTACCCCCAACTGGTTTTTATAAATTGATTTTTTATTTTTTTCATAATCCTTTGTAACCCCACCCAACGCATAAGGAATAAGAGAAATATTTCCGGTAGCTTCCGGCGGTGCAGCATCCCAAAGCAATGTACCTGTATAAGCCAGTGACGCAGTGGGAAATTGTCGTGGAACCGGCGCCCAGGTTGATTTTTCTGCTGCGGTAATATCCAGGCGGCTAAAGTTGACTCCCCATTGTTTTATCCCTTTTTTATAACGGATAGATTTAAAAGGAATGGCTGCTTCAAATATCCATTTATCCGGATAATTTTTTACAACTGATACCCATTTATTATCCCAGTTAAGATCAGCCGAACCACCACTGTACAAAGTACCATCCCATTGAGCGCCGGCTGCATTGGCACCGAACGTAAAGCCATTGGTAAGGTCATCAAATGGATCGAGGAAGAAAATAAAATTATCATTTTTCCCAAAACTAAAATCTCTTCGCAATGATTCTACTTTGTATGGCCCGGGTTTGGAAAGGTAGCAAACAGCAATGATGTAGATATTGTCATCATTGTACGTCATGTGTACTTCTGTTTTTACATTGGCCTTACTTGTATCCATCGGAAATACCATAAAGAAATCGTTGGCTGCAACTGTCTCCTTCCATTCATCATCTCCCATCATACCGTCAACATGTATGGGTGATGTTGCTTTGTGTATGGGCAATTGAAAAACGCTGTTCTTTTTTTGAGCCGCAACGAAAAAAGGTAAGGTAAAAAGCAGGAATAAAAAGTATCTCAACAAAACAGTTTTTTTTAAATTAATAAAGGCTTACAAGGTAAGTATTGTTGTTAAAAAAATCATTCTTTAATGGCAGAAAGCTGAATACAGGCTGGCAAAAATCCTGGTTCAGCTATAAAAAATACAGGCACCCATCCTAAGACCAATGCCTGTGTTTTAATAAAAAATTAAACGGTTAACTAACGCTTCTTATACCAAATATAATTTCATTATAGGCTCCCGATAGGTATCCGGATGAGCTGGCTGAAATTATGTGCCATGGGATAGAGTGAAGGGATTTGGTAAATACCGATTGGACTAACTATACAGTACAATCGATATTATTTAGTCCAAATAGCTCCTACCCCGGCATCCCATAATAATTTATTAAAGCCAGGAATATCTTTATCTATTATTTCACTTCCTCTGGTTTTCAATGCCAACCATTGTGTATTTAAAGTTGCCATTAAATCCAACGTGGCCTTATTCACTCTAGGTATTTCACTTTCTGTTTGATTGATGAGGAACATATAATTTCTTGTAAACTTATTGGGAAAATTCTCTGCATCATCATAGGCTTTTGATTTCCTTTGCACCATATCATCATCCCAGCCTTTCATTTTTTTCACCAATGCCTGTCCTTCTGTTCTCAAATTATTGTATTTGTTATCTGCAGGCAGTGACGCAATCAGCAACGCCAATTGTTCCCTTTGAGCATTCATGCTGTTTACCATTTGGTGCATGTTGGTTACCGCAGTTTCCATACCGGACATTACTGTATTGTATTCCTTATAAGTAGCAGCCGTCGTAGTGGTATATAAAGGATTTGCTAAAATTTCAGCATTAGTATTAACATTTTTTTCACCCATTTTTATAGTGATGCTGTATTTACCCGGAGAAGCTTTATGTGCCTTGTAACTACCATCAAAATATATTTCAGGCACACCAGGTATGGTGGCATACCGCATATCCCATACAATACGATTTAGTCCTTTCATCTTTGAAAGTAACGGGTCTACCGGCGGGCCTCCCAGGTATTTTTTAAAGGTACTGTCTGCTTTTGAACTAAACGTACGAATAAGGGTTCCATCTGCATCTTTTATTTCCATTGTGATGATGACAGTTGAATCTTTTATTTCGGGCAACTGGTAATAAATCACCACGCCGGTTGATGGATTTACGCCACGGGATTTATTAAGTCCTTTAAAATCTTCCTTATTCTCATCTAGTTCACTGGAGCCATTTACAAGGTATGCAGGAGATGGTTGAAAAACTGAGAATCCAGTGGCATCTTTTTTATACTGACGCAGCAAGCTAATATCATCCAATATCCAAAAAGATCTTCCGGAAGTAGCAGCAATTAAATTACCCTGATGAATCCGTAAATCTGTAATGGGTGCTACCGGTAAATTCAATTGAAATGGAGACCAGTCCTTTCCACCGTTCCAGGAAATGTATAATCCGGTTTCAGTTCCTGCAAACAACAAATCTTTTCTTGTATCATCTTCTCTTACCACTCTTGTAAAAGCCCCTGCAGGAATTCCTTTGGAAATATTTGTCCAGGTTTTACCATAGTCAGTTGTTTTATATAAACCGGGCGTATGGTCATTGAACTTATACCTTGTTGTGGCAATGTATGCTGTTGCTTTATCAAATGGAGAAACTTCAATGGCATTGATTAAACATTCCTGCAAACCTGCAGGCGTAATATTTTGCCAATGTGCTCCCCCATCCTTGGTAAGTTGAACATAGCCATCATCGCTGCCGGTGTAGATAACTCCTTTTTCATGCGGCGATTCCAGCACATAACTAAGCGTACCATAATTTTCTCCACCCACGCCTTCGTTGGTATAAGGCACGCCTGCCTTACCTTGTTTTTCCTTTTCATTTCTTGTAAGATCCGGAGAAACCTCTGACCATGTTTTTCCCATATCCGTTGTACGCAACAAATACTGAGCACCATGATAAAAGACATTGGGATCATATTTACTGCAAATGATTGGCGCATTCCAAGTAAACCGATACTTCATATCTTTTGCATCACGAGCCTGGTATTGAATAGGCGCTTCCATTATATTAGTTGATGCACTTGCTTTACTATCCAGCAATTCAATAGTGCCTGCATAGCTTCCACCCATTACATACTGCGGATCATCAGGATTAAAAGCTAAAAAAGCACTTTCACCACCAGCAGAAGAAGTCCAGTTAGAAGTGCCAATACCACCGCTGCCCAAGGCTCTGCTGGCAATTTTTACAGAGCTATTGTCCTGCTGTCCCCCATAGATGTTGTAGGGAAACTGGTTGTCTACATTTATCCGGTACATCTGTGCAGTTGGTTGATTATCCTGGCTGGTCCACGATTTGCCCTTATTGAATGTGATGGCAGCACCACCATCATCAGCAATAATCATATTGTTGCTATTGGTTGGGTTGAGCCAAAGATTATGGTAATCGCCATGTGTTGAAGAAATATCCTCCCATGTTTTTCCGCCATCATTCGATCGCAAGGCCTGCGCACTCATTACGTACAACGTATTTTCATTTAAAGGATCCGGAAATAATTTGATATAGTACCATGCCCGTTGTGTTAAACGATGATCGCTTGAAATCTGCGTCCAGCTTTTACCTGCATTTTCTGAAACATATAAGCCTTGTGCTTCATTGGTAAAATCGCTTTCAATAAGGGCATATACTTTTTCTGAATTGGAACGGCAAACGGCAATGGACATTTTACCCATTTCTTTGGGCAACCCTGATTGCATTCTATCCCAATGATCTCCTCCATCTGTTGATTTGTACAAACCGCTACCGGCCCCGCCACTAATTACCTGCCATGGTAAACGGCCATGATCCCACATAGATGCATACAATATTCCGGGGTTATTCATGTCCATTGAAAGATCAGTGCAACCTGTTTTATTGTTCACAAACAATACATTCTTCCAGGTTACGCCGCCATCGGTTGATTTATAAATTCCACGTTCCTTAGAGGGGCCATATAATGCTCCTTGTGCCGCCACAAGAACAATATTGGGGTCTTTGGGATTTATCACAATCCGGGCAATTTGCTGGGTAAGATCAAGCCCCATTTTTTTCCATGTTTTTCCTGCATCCGTTGATTTGTAAACGCCATCCCCATAGCTTGTCATTACATTACGCACAGCATGTTCACCCATGCCCACATACACTATATTGGGATCACTTTCTGCAACGCTTACTGCACCAACAGACCCTAATTTAAAAAAATCGTCGGAGATATTACCCCATGTAATGCCCATGTCTTCCGTTTTCCAGAGGCCTCCGCCGGTGGTACCCATATAATAGGTGCTTGTATTACCCACCACACCTGTTGCAGTTACTGAACGGCCGCCCCTGAAAGGACCGATACATCTCCATTTTACAGGTTTAAAAAAGTTATTGAATTCATTTAAAACGGAATCATTTTTTGATTGTGCAGTGGCACAGCAAGAAAACGAAATGAGCGCAAGAAAAAGCAGTGATAGTTTGTTCATTGAAAGTTGAATTAGACTGGAAATATAAATCTTATTTTGAAATAAAATTGATCAAGATGGTTATACGGTAAATTGATACGGAATTATAAACCAATCTTTTGGGAAAGATGGCCGTCTTTATTGATAACAGCAAGCATAACAGAGAAAATGAGGAGACAAGTTTCTTTATCAAGTAATAAATGTGTAAGCCCACATAAAGTAAAAATTGATACAATAACGCTACCGAAGTTTTAAAAATCCGGTAGGGTTAATGTAGACATTAAAAATTTACGACAAATTGTTTGCAGGTTGTAACGATGCTTTTTTTAAAATGCTTTTTAAAACGCATCATTTGAATATTAATTATCTATTTTAACTTTTACTTTCTTGGTTTCAACCTTAACGCCATTTTTATCCAATGATATTGTGGTAGATTTTGCAGGTGGGTCTTTTACAATAATAGTCGGTTGGGCAGGTACAACAATTACTTCTTTCTTAACTTCTTTTGTTTGATCTGTACAAGACATTGCAGTTACTACAGCTGCCATTGACAGAAAACCAATAATGTTTTTCATAAAAATATTTTAGTTTATAATACTGCATTAATAAAAGACCGATGTGAGGCCTGGTGCAGCATGGTATGGAGTCAAATACCATACCCCATTAATTGGTATGTTGTTATTATAAGAACCGGAAATAGAAAAGGAATCTGATTGCAGATTGATTGAAGAATACTTTGTTTTAAAAAAAAGCAGTACCTGTGGTATCAACCATATCAAATAATTTGGCTAAAAAGATACAGCCTGAATAGAGGATAGTTTCCTGTATTGCCATTGTGTTGACTACCTTTTACATTTCATTTATACGAAGCAATATAACCTGTATCTCCCCATAACAATTTTTGGCTGGGGAAAATATTACTCACTAATTGAACTTTTGAAAGAACAAATTATCCCGCTTGTTATAAATATAGTGGCTTATAAAATTGGCATACTTAATGAAATAACCCTTTAGCTTTTAAAAATACTATCATCTTAAAACTATAGTTTTAAGATGCTTTTTATTTGCTGATAAAAATATTTTAAATGCGTTTTACAGGCCTGAAAAAAATATAAACCAGTGTAACATTTTTTAACCCATAAATAAATAAATATGAAAGTTCTTGGAATGGTATTAATCGCCGCAGGTATTTTAATGTTGATCTTTAGAGGATTCAGCTTTACGCAGGAAAAGAAACTCGTTGACATTGGTCCACTGGAAATTAGTCAAAAACAAAAAAAATCTGTAGACTGGCCGCTGTATGCAGGTGTTATTGCATTGGGTGCCGGAGTGGTTGTATTAGTGGCCGGTAATAAAAAAGCCTGATAGTAAATATGATATTACAAGGTACAGTAGGTACAAACTAATTTTATTGGTTGTGTTGCAACCATTGAATTTTAAATTAGCTATAACTCAAATACTAATGTTTCCAAACTATAGTATCTGAACTATTAACATAGCTAAACCTGCAGTAAACAGCTTTTTTAAATTGGCCTTCTTCATTTTTGTAAAACGGATGGGCTAAATCACTTTCGCATGTAATAGCCAATATAATTTCAGCCCGCAGACATTAGCTTGTAACGAAATTATGTTTGGTATTATTTCCGCATTTACGCAGCTCCATCTTCTGCTTTACAAACAAAAAAACGGGTTATTTTGCGCCAGGCAATACAACCCGTTTTTTCTTTACTCCTACTTCCCTGTTATATTAAGCAACACGCCCGTACCAACAGTAATGCTGGTAGATTTTTGTGCCGTTATTTTTCGTACTTCTGTACTTTTAATAATAGTAGGGTAATTGGTTAACCCGGTTGGAACCACCACATCTGTAAACTCATCGGGCAGGGTACTACAACTCCAGTTGCCCGGTAACTCCCATTCAGTACCAAGGGCACCCGTCCATGTCAATACAAATCTTAAAACATTTTCTGGGCCATTTACCCCATTTACCTTGCAGCGATATTTGTAGCCGGTATAGCTGGTAGGTACATTGTTTATTTGCAGCGTAGCCGTGTTTACACCAGCGTAGTTTGTTCCATTGGAGATATTATTGTAG
This sequence comes from Chitinophagales bacterium, assembly GCA_038320245.1. GTDB lineage: Bacteria > Bacteroidota > Bacteroidia > Chitinophagales > Chitinophagaceae > Ferruginibacter. The sequence goes on from JBBQEA010000007.1 coordinate 16,162, forward strand.
CCGCTTCCTATATCTACCTGCCACTGATAGGTTGCCCCTGTTGTTGCTGCGGTATAACTGATATTATTTCCCAGGCAACTTGCAGGTGGTGTGCTCTTGGTAATCCAGAATTCACTAAAATTGCTTACCTGAAATTCTATGATATAGCCGTCGCGGTAGGGAAGTTTTGTTAACTGTGCAGGCGAAATATTTAAAGTATTACCGCCTGTATTATTACTCAGGTCAAAATCTTCCAATACATTGCTGGAGTATTTCTGCACGGAAAGGTTGCGCATGATATCAATGGTATTATCGAGTGCCCTCCAGGCATCTACTTCAGCCTGGGTGATAAACAATCTTACAATAACAGGAGTAACCGGCTGGTTTTGTACATGAATTACAAAACTTCTTCCCAGAAAAGTTTGGCCGTTGTAAGTGGTTGGAACGCCTCCGGTGGTCTGTTTTACATCTACCGTAATGGTGCCCAGGTTTTGCCCGTTGTCATTCATTTCTATCAGCCTGTTTCCCGTTGGGTCGTTCACCGGAATAAAGGTTCCGCTGCCGTTGCTCACCGCAGTTCTGTTGGTATAAGTACCATTGGAAACCGGTGTATTGGTAGCATCATAAATACTCATATCATCTATCGCAATACCATCCTGTACGATGCTGCCGTTTGTTTGCAATACAAAACGAATGCGCACTTTCGATTTATCGCCGAGGGCAGAGATCGGTAACGTATGCTTCACATTGTGCCACCTGTTATCCAGACCAGTCCAGTAATTTCCTGCATTGTTATACCAGGCCAAACCATCGCCTTGTGCGCCCAGTTTTATCCAGGTAGCACCGGCATCACTACTCATTTCTAACCAGGCTTTGTCTTTACCTGTTTCCAGTTGATGAGAGAAATTGAAGTTGATAACCGGATCTCCAATTACAGAGCTCATATCAAAACAAGGACTGTATAAATAACTCAATTCATTGTTATTATGCGGACCTGTAAGATTGGTTTTCCAGGCGTTTAAACCATTTGCAGCACTATCAATAAGACCACTAAAAATTACGCCCCACTTAAAGCTATTGTTTTGGCCTGCACTATACCATCCGCCATTGGTACCTTCAAAGCCGGTGTAGTAAGGCAATATATTATTGGATGCTGTCGTCGCTACCAGAAAACGTTTCAACGTATCGTTGGCTGGTAAACTATCGCCTCTGTAATTGGTCCACAAATCAAAATAATAATCTGTTGGAGCCGATAGATTGGCTGTTTGCGCAAAGGTGAATAATACACTGTCGCCTGCATTAACAGTCGCCTTCACAGTGTCAATTACCACGGCTGCATTATTGATTCTGTAGGCAACCGGAATATTATAGCGTGCTTGTGTACCAAAGTTTTTCACCCATAATTTTACCGGCTCTGTCGCAGTATGACTGCAACTGCTTAACGGACTTTCCAATTGTACGGCACCAAAGTTTGGCAATGTAAATTCATCCGCACCAATATCCGGTGTTACTGCATTTCTAACATCATTGTCTATATCGTCCTCAATGGCTACTTCGTAAGTACCTGCGTTATTAAGAATGCTGCCATCCACATGTAAATCTTTATCAGAAATAAATAACGGATCGCCGGAAACACTGCTGTAATCAATACCGGATGCAGCCAATGCCGCAAGCGTGGCGTAATTTGTAATAGGCGCATTATAGATATCTATAAAATTTTGCACTCTTCCATAGATAGTCCCGTTGGTAAATAAAAGGTTATTGTGCTGAACATAGTTACCTGCTGGTGCACTGGCACTTTTATAAATAGATACCGGAATGGCTATAAATTTATTGTAAAACACATTGTTGAGTACCTGGGTTTTGGTTGTAGCCGTATTCGGATTTTGGGCACTAAATGTTATGCTGCTTGCCGAGCTGTTTCGATTGTACACAGTGTTATGAAGCACTTTTATCTGCTTGGATTTTAACACTAAATCAATTCCTCTTGTACCTGCATCTGTACCACCCACAGATATAAAGTTATTGATGATACGGGTGCTGTCTGTCAATTGATAATTGGCACCATAGTACTCATCCATCCCAATCCCAAGGCCATCATTTTGAACATAGATTTTATTCTTTTCCATGAGTGTGCCGCCCAGACTGCTGCCCGAAAAAATTGCATGAAATGCAGTATAGGTGGTATTTGTCTCAATCGTATTACTGGTGATTAAAGAATTTTTTATCAGGAGTAAATCAATGCCATCTCCTTTGCTATTTATAAATGTATTATTATGAATAGTTATATTTTTCAGTGGGGCGAAACCACTGCCACTGGCACCAATTCCGGAACCTCCACCATCAAAATAATTATTCCTGAAAATATAATTACTATCCGAATAAAATGGCATACCGCTCCAATTGCCACCGGCATAAATACCGTAACCTGCAATGGTAGAACCTCGTGTTGCCCTGGTGGCATCACTGCCTTTAATATAACAGTTTTCAACCGTTATATCCTGGCTGTTGAAGCCTAATAAAATGCCATTGTATGCCGGGTTTACTAATTTCAGTTTTCGAATGGTGATATGGTTTGCTCTAAAAATATTAATTGCTGAACTGTAGTTATACGGTGCATTTACGATACCTGTATTGGCACTGTCTCCATCAGCACTTTGTATCAGCAACGGACTTAGTGCGCCACGGTTGGGAATACTATCCATCAATAACTGACCGGTATGTAACCCTGCTTTTAAATTTAAAACTGAAGGACCATAAACACCCCCCGCTTTTAACTGTGTACTCAAATCGGCAAAACTATTAAAAGTAACACCAGAAGTATTGGATGGATAACTATTATCAAAACTGTAGGTGCCATTTAAACCTGCATAATAATTGTCAAACTGCAGGGTATCGTTGAATACCACTTCGTCGCCTACGCCATTGGTATTGGTACAATTAATTTTTAAGATATTTCTATACATTGGCACATTTAACTGCCCGATTGTAATCAACTCAGATGAACCTGAAGCAATATTACCCGTGTAGTTGTAATTGATGCTACCCGCATTAACAGCATTGTAGATGCCATAAAGACCGGGAGGAAAGTTGGTTAAACCGGCATTAACATTAAAACTGGTAATAGTTGCCGTTCCGTTATTAATTACCCTGATTTTAATATCGTTGTTGCCAGCCGGAAAAACTTTCGCAGGCTGTACTTCTGTAAGCACCAAATCTTTTACCGGTTGTGTAAATTCATCGGCCCCAATACATACCAATCCTGTTCTGGGCTGGTTGTCAAAATCGGAAGTGAAACCTGCTAACACTGGTGCAATTTTCAACGCAATATTAGCAGCATGCAAGTCTTTCAATCCCCTGAAATATGGATTTATTTTTTCAATAGAATTTGCATCCTGGCTATACACAGTTTTTAATTGTGCCAGCGTATTGGCATTGGATGTAAGATGATTGCTGTAATTATAATTGTTATAGTTACTTACAAAATTGGTAAGCGTACCATTCAACATCAGGTAACCACCATTTGCATTGTGCAGGATGTTGTTTTGCAATGTATCATTGGCGCCCGTTAATTTACAAACTGCTCCATAAGTATAGCCGGTAACATAGCCGGTGTCGGTTGCCATTAAACTATTATGCGAAATGTTTACACGATCTCCGGTAACCTGCAACACGGTGTTGTTTACATTGGCACCATTGTAATTACCCACTACTTTTGTAAGCACCATATTATTACTAACAATTGCAGGTTTACCAATTGTCCTGCCGGTAAATGAAATCACTTCCAATGCAATTGAATTGTAGCCCTCATGGTAGATGGTGTTCTTATCCACAATCATCAAATCTTTACCCTTTACTCTTACTGAGCCGTTGATTTGGTTGCCTCTGATGATTACACTATCTGCATGATTAACATTCATGGCAGTCTTGCTGATTAACAACGGATCAAAACTATTATTGCGTATTTGCAAATTATTTAGATAGCGCACTACGGTTGTATTGCCTGCATAATCTGACGTAGTGGAACCCGATAGATTGATCATTTCTACAGTAGTTGTATTTACCTGCTTAAAGCTGTTGCCTATAATTAGGGTACTGCTATCTGCCGATCTTAAATCAACAATATTAGAACTGAGTTCATCATTTCGATTGCTGATAAATTTAAGCCCGGTAGTATTGGAACTGATACTATAAGTACTGTCCAATAGCCGGTTTCCGGATAGCGTGATGCTGTTGTTTTTGTTACTAAAAATAACCAGATTTTTAAAGGACGCAGATGCTGTTCCTGTTGATGAAATTTTACCTTGTATGGTGATATTTTTAATGGTTTGATTTTTTGCTGTAATAAATTGCACCACAGCATACACTCCATCGTTAAAAACACCGCTGTAGGCGAGTACCGCTTTGGTACTATCTGTAGTAGCTCCCTGCCAGATGATTTTAAAATTTTGCTGATAAGGTATCGAATCAATCACCACATTTTCATTGTACCTGCCTTCCTGAACATTGAAAGTAACATTGCCTAAAACCCCTCCGAACTTAAGGTTTGTAGCAGACTGCGTAAAGCTGTTAAACTGAGGACTAACACCTCCAATGGTATAAACCCCATTCAAGGCGCAATACATATTTGTGATGGCTAAGGTATCATTCAGATTGCTTGGATCAATACTACCGTTGGGATTGGTAGTCCAGGCTTTAATAGTATAATTGGTATTGATTAAAAAATTATAAGTACCTATCACCACAGGTGCAGAATTGCTGTTGGCAGCAACCGACCCACTAAATGCAAACGACGTTTGTGCAATCCCATTTACTGTCCAGTTTACAGTAGCGCTTGATAGCGCAACACTGCCATAATTTCGGATATTTACAGCAACATTTTGTGTACCGGCGGCAAAAGGAACGGCGGGTGATGCGATTGAAATAATACCTGCATCATTGTTATTGATCACCAATTCATCTGCACCCATTGTTGGTGTAACAACACTTCTGGTATCGCCATCAATATCCTTAGTGATATAAGTTGGTATTCCGCTATTCAGCCCTAATTCGCCTACATGTAAATTATTATTGCTGATGAATAAAGGGTTAAGTGTTTTACTGTTGGCTTCCATTGCACTGGCAGTTTGTAGCGTTGCCAACGTAGCATAAACAGTACCATAGTATCTTGCAAGAACAGCAGTACCTGTAACATAAATATTATTATGACTACTAAAATACTGGGTATTACTTGCATTGCTGTAATAGGCTACCCCGGTATTGGTTGCTGCAAAAATATTATTTCTAACCGTGTCTTTTATGGCAGGTGTACCGTTAATTTCCAAAAGCAAAGCGCCTGAAGTAGTGCTTAAATTATTATTGAGTAAAGTATTGTGTAGAATTTTTACATTAGACCCTAAGTATGCACGCATGGCATAGCCGCCATTGGTGCTATCCAACGTAACCATATTGTTGGCCACTATAAAGGCATCTGCAAAACTGCTACCACCTGATACAGTAGAAAGTTCGATGCCATTTGCCTTTTTTCTTTTGATAATTGTATTACCGGATACAGAACCTTTACCAGTAACAGATTGCAGGTAAATACCTGCACCATTAAAGCCGGACACAATACTATCAACCAGGTTATTGTTAATCTCCAACTCTTTTGCATTGCTAACCGATATTACAAACTTATCGGAGTTGTTATAAGCATTACCATTAAATCTGCGGAAGCTGTTGTTATTAATTTTTATACCGTTTAGCGGGGCGTTGTATGCGCCTGCAAAAACGATGGCTTGTTGTCCGCCGACAAATGCATTATTGGTAAAAATATTTGCAGAGTCTTTACTGTTGATAAAATTTACTCCATAAATACTGTTGTTAGCAAAATGAATACCGATACCGGAAGTATTAAACATACAGTTGGTGAAACTATTGTTGGTACTAATATTTGCAAACGCTACCAGGTTGGTATAGTAGCCGCCGCCTGCAGTTCTTTCAATAGATATTTTTTTGAAATTTACAAAGTCAGTGCCTATTAATTTAACAATATAATCAGCTCCGGTAAAACCATCGCTTTGCGTAATTTTTACCAAACTACTATCACCCGATTCACTTTTAAAAGTAATGTTGTTGGTAGCAGAAGCACCGGCAATCTTGTACAAAGTATCTGCCTCTACATAAACGCCGTTTCTGATATTGAAAGTTACAGCACAGGTAACACCGGCTTCATTCATATAATTGATGGCTGCTTTTGGTGTAGCAAAGTTTGGTGCAGTACCACCAATAGTATAATTGCCACATAAGGCTGGTTTTACATTTGCGTATGCAGTATCATTTGTTATATTCATATCAGCCCCGCCATTGGGATTGGTTACCCACACGGCGATTTTATAATTGATGGCATCCGTAAAATTAAAATTACCTAAACCGATGGAGCCTGAAATAATTCCCGTTGCCAAACTACCTGAATAAGTTGCCGGCGTTTGAGCAATTCCATTTACACTCCAGTTTACAAGGGCTGTAGTGATCGTACTCACCCCAAAATTTTTAATGCTGGCATTTATTGCCGTCGATCCCAAAGGCAAAGGCATTGCCATATTAACGACGGCTTCTGCACCTGCGTCTAAATTGATCAAACCAAATTCATCTGCACCAATACATGGTTTGGTTGCACTTCTTGTACTATCATCAATGTCTTTTAAAATATAAGCAATGGGTGTTCCGGTGGCAAAGTTGTTTACCGCACCAGCCTTTAAAATATCGATGTGTAAATCTGTCTTCACATTTTTAAAGGCAGGTTTAGCATTTACGCTGTTGGAATCTTTTGCGTTGGTTTGTTTCCATTGGTACAATGAAAAACCAGCACTTCCATTTAGAAAATATTTGGTAGAATCGGTATTGAAATAACTGTTGTAATTACTTGTAAGGCTTGCGATGCTGGTGCTATTTGTACTAAGTAAAATTCCCGGATAAAGAAAGGTGGAGCCTGCAAGTCCCTTGGTTAAAATATTATTTTTAAAGTTGATATTGGCTGCATATAATTCTACAAGATTATTCGGGGAATTTGAGCTGTCGGCAAAACTATTGTGATATGCTTCTACATTGGCACCCGTAATATTTAGTGCAGTGTAACCCTGTGCGGAATAGGCAACCATGTTGTTAAAAATTCTGGTTGGGCTTGTAACAGAAGATTGCTGTTGTATTGAAATACCCCGGCCGCTACCTAAATACAATTGGTTATTAGAAATTACCAATCCCTGCAAAGGTATTGCTGCAGAGCCGCCAATATTGATACCACCTATAATGCTGTTGGTATAAGAATAGCAAACTCCCAGGTACAAATAACTACAGCTTTGTGCACCAAATACAGCATTGCTATCAATGGATAACCTCGATGCATCGCCTGCACCATTTATCGCATCAATGATGTAGAGATTGGAACCGCCATTTAAACCAATGAATTTATTTTTCTTAATCAATGAGCTTGCTAATCTTGCTTTGATACCACCGCCGCCATTGTTAAAAATATTATTGGTAATGATAAAACTGGTATCTGCTATTTTAACACTGTTATTTTCTATGTGATAAATTGATCCACTGCTACTCCCAACAGCAGCGGCAGTAAATACACAACTGTCAAAGGTTACAAAACTGGTTTTATTGGCCAGCTCAACCTCTCTGAAATAGTTGGTACCAAGCGATTGAAAAGTGATTTTTTTAAACTGGAAGTATTGCACACTATCCAGCTTTAAAGTGTAGGCCGCAGCAGGTACTGTTGCATTAAATGAAAGTGTATCATTGTCTACGTTATTGCCCTCACCCCGGTAGGTAATTAAATTGACAGCACTGGTGCCTCTTACATTTTTTAAGATCACCTGCTCAGTATATTTCCCGTTTCGTACCAAAATATTTACCGGGCCATCCACACCGCTTCTTGTTAAGATAGAATCTGCATTTTGAAAGGAAGCATAGGTTGGTGTGATGCCACCCAATGTAAAGGTTCCGTTAGTGTAGGGAATAATATCATTCACTAAAATGGTATCGTTCGCATTCAACATATCTGCAACGCCATTTGGCAAAGAAGACCACAATTTTAATGTAGAAACTTTGTTCATTTCAAACGGGAAACTACCAATGGTAATATTGGGCGATGTGCTATCGTAGGCTAAAACACCACTCCATAAATACGGCGTTTGAAGTACGCCATTAACACTCCAGTTAATTTTTACCTGGCCCAACGAAGCACTCCCATAGTTCGCAAACTTTATAGTAATGGGTATATTACCTGCGTTAAAATTATTGAGTACTCCGGTGTAAGCTACCAAACCAACATCAGCACTATTTACCTGAAATTCATCTGCACCAATACAAGGATTTAATTGATTGCGGTTATCATCATCAATATCTGTTTGTATTGGATTGATGGCAGGCGCCGGAGTACCGGCAGCCAATAACGCAGCTTGTGTTACATGCAGGTTAACAGAATCAATATACTTTGGATTGACAGATTTGCTATTGGCATCTTTGGCAGAAGCCGTTTTCCAGGCTGCTAAATTTGCGTAAGAATTAATCAATAAAGAACCGGTAGTAAAGTAGTTGTTGTAGTTGCTATTGGATACCCCGTTATCAATCAAAGCGGCCAATCCACCTTTGGGCGCACTCAATATATTATTCCTAAATTCAGCAACATTTGTTCCCGTACCAAAATAAGGCGTTACGCCATTGGTAGTAACAATGTTGTTGACGTTATTGAAAATAAAACTCGTTGCCACAGCCGATCCCAGATTAAAACCTTGTGCATCCTGAAAACTAATAAAGTTATTGGCGATCATCGCATAGCTTAGGTTACCAACGCCATTGCCTACCTGGTATATACCCATGGTATTGCTGATAAAGCGTTTGGTAGATGAACGGATAAATTTATTTTTTGTAATGATGATGCTATCGGTACATTCCCTGCAATCAAACATACCACCGTACTCGTATGGGACAGAAGTGCAGCAGCCGATTAAAGAATATCCCGTTTGCAATAAATTTACGTCCGTAACGGTATTGTTTTCAAAAACCGGTTTTTCAACGTTCATAAATTTCACCAAATATTTAAAACCCAATCCGTCCGTTCCGCCATTTACGATGCTGTTGTTGGCTATTTTAATTGCATTGATCTGTCCGGCATAGCTTGCATCTTTACTGATTAAAATGCCGCCAACGACGTAATTATTTATAACTGTAAAATTGCTGCCGGCAGCGGTTGAAACAATGCCGGTAACATTACAGTTTTTCACCGTATTGTTGGTACCTGTTCCGGAAAACTGCGCCGCACCAGCCAGCTTCAATTTTTCCAAAGTAACGTAGGAAACATTTTTTACCTGAAAGGGCGTGGTAATATTTACCTGTAAACTATCATTGCTGAACGAACTGAATTTAATGGTATTGGTTGCAGATGAACCCGGCACCGTGTTCAACACCATATTTGGCTGGTTGTAAGTACCGTTGTAAATTTTAATATCTACGGGACCATTGATGCCTCTTGTCATTAAAAACGTATCTACTTCTCCAATTCGTTTAAAATTTGTACCACCTGAAGCCAATGCAGGGTTTACCGTAAAACTGCCGTTCACCGTCTGGGAAAATGCGCTTGAAAAAACAAACGTACCAAACAGCAACAGGAGCAATAGTCTAATCCTTTTGGCTTTTGAAACGTCCGTTGCTGGTGATGTGGAATACGATTGTTTGGCAATTGAAAAATCGGTTAAAGCGGAGATAAGCATGGTTTAATGGTTTGTCGCAAATTAAACTACTGGTATTACTGACCTATACCCTTGAGACGGTATATTTAAGATTTTGATGCTGACAATACTGACGATGGAGGCTTCCGAATTTACGATTATGCGCTAATGTAGGATGATCGATAATCGTTGATAATTATTAAAAGAATAGGGTTATTCAGATGCAGGGTATGCTCACTATTCGCCTCATGAAAAATACTTTACCCCACATTGCAGCAAAAGTTCCATCAACTGTAAAATGTTGATTTTTTTCAAAAATAATTCTGCCGTTATAGTATGCTTTATCCGTCCACGCTGGTAGTGATTATTTTATTGTAACGATAAAAAGATCATTCAATTTGTAGTACACAAACCGCCATTTGAAAAAACTGAAATACAGGCTATTACTGAATTTAGCGATAATTAGCTGCAATGTGAGTTAAGCCTATTTCGTAAAGTCAACAACATTGATTCACCACCCAGCATCTTTCAGGTAGCAAAACGATACGTTATTTTATTCACAACACGTTACCACTTAATTATGCAAGGGTTAACTTTGTACGATGATTTGGAAATATGTTTTTGTAACGCTCGGCTTTATAACTTTTATTTCGGCCAATACTTTTTCGCAGGATGACTGGGTTTTGAAAACAGATAAAGAAGGCATTAAGGTGTACACAAAAGGCCTTGAGAATTCGTCTTTAAAAGTAAGCAAAACAGTTTGTGTAATTGATGCTTCGCTAAGCAGGTTAACAGCTGTACTTATGGATGTAAGTACTGCAGCAGATTGGGTATATTCTACCAAAAAAGCTACCCTGTTAAAGCAACTTAATCCAACTGAATTATATTATTATTCGGAGGTTGCTGTACCGTGGCCTGCCAGCAACAGAGACTTTGTGGTGCACATGAAAGTATCGCAGGATGAAAAGACCAAAGCAGTTACTGTAGTGGGGGAAAACAAGCCAACCTATTTACCTGCAGTAAAAAATATTGTTCGGATTCAACAATCGTATACTAAATGGTTAATAATGCCATTACAAAACGGACAAGTACAAGTTGAATATTATTTACAGGTAGATCCCGGAGGAAATGTACCAGCATGGCTCATTAATATGTTTTCGACAAAAGGACCTTTTGAAACTTTTAAAAACCTTCGCCTTCAGGTTAAAAAAGATATTTACAAAAAGATATCGGTTCCATTTATCAGGGACTAAATCAAAAAGATTCAATCTACTATTCAATACTTTCAACCACATAACTATTGTTGTTGATAATTGTTGATCCTCCTTCTCTTAATCCCATTAAAAGTTTTCCCAGGGGCGATTGTTGCGAAAGCGCAATTACTGTTGTTCCATCTACCACTGCTTTGCCTAATGCTACACTCATAAATAAATAACCCCGGTTTGTTTTAACGAGGCTGCCATTTACAATGCTGGCAGGAGATAAAGCAGGATTTATTTTTTCCAGAATAACTTTTTGTTCCAGCACATCCTTTAATTGGGCACGCACATTGGCTTGTTCAATTTGCAACATGGCCAGGGCAGTTTCATGCTTATCACCGGCAGTACTTTTTGTTTCATTGGTACCGCTTTCCTTAAGATCTGCCAGTATATTTTGTAATGATTTCACTTTATTATTTATGACCTGCAGGTAGTGATTGTATATTTTTTGTTTAAGCCTCATTAAAAAAATTGTAGTACATAAAATTCAAAATTAACTCTTCCCAGCAACGTATCGTTCTCCCAGCACTGTGAGTTGGCAAGGACGTTGCGCCTTTTACACTTATTGCTTCCATTCCTTAAAGTCAACATGCTGCATTTCCATAAAGTTGGTAACAACTTATACTCCCTGCACGCCGGTTAAATAATATTTTGCTGAACTATGTAAATACGCAATCGCATTTACTGCAAGTTGCCAGGTGAACGCTGCACTCAGGCGTTCTTTCCTTCCGATAGTTATCGGAACAAATGATAATTCCCCTACATTGTGTTGCTTTTTATTTTCTTTTCTCTTTGCTTAAATATTACTGCACAACTGGTTTAATAATGCTGTTTCACCGTTTTGTATCAGCCGTTCTATTATTTAACATGCCATAAAACGCTTGCCATTGCCAACAATTGTATTAACATTTTGCCCTGTATTTACAAAACTTATAAATGCAAGCGCATGTTTAGGCATAATGACATACCCATTAATATAATGGCCTTGGGCTTTTAAATGATCGAACCAATTATAAACAATATCATGTCTGTTTGTTTTATGTGTTAAAGGCAGCCATTGGTGGCATCTAAAAGTGATAAAGAATATTCCGCTGTTGTATGCAATGGTATGTTGTAGAGGCATCAATTAAAGATAGCAAAAGAATATGGCTTTTTGTTTGCGGCTCCATTGGTAACAGGCGCAACTTCCTTTACCCATACTTATGGCTATGCAAATAGACGTAGCCGGGTTTTGAAATTAAGGATCCAGGCATTTGAAAAATTGATACCCAATTTGTAAACCGTAATGTCACGGAAACTTTAAAACTGAAGCAGCATGCCAAACATACAGGCGCAGGTGCTTACCTTAGTGAACCACCATCACCGAACCTTTTTGAGTAAATGTTTTTTCATTGCAGGACATTTCTGCAAAGTAAACATAGGAACCTGCCGGCACCTGTTTGCCTTTGTAGCTTCCATCCCAGGCGGCATTTATATCACCTGGCTGGAAATTGTTTCTTTCGAATATGACAGTACCAAAACGGTTAAAAATAACTAAATGGTTCACCATGCGGATACCCTGTCCTTTAATAATAAACAGATCATTCAATCCATCATTGTTTGGACTGAAAGCACCGGGAATATAAATTCTGCTTTCGCTGCACAGTAAGTTTACAGAAACGGTATCGCTGGCAGTACATCCCTGCGCATTACTAACAGTAACTGTGTACAATACCGACTCACCCGGTTTAACGACAGGTGCAGCACAATTTGTACAATTTAAATATTGTGCAGGCGTCCAGTTCCAGTCAGATACATCATTGCTGTAAGTTGGTTGCAACTGGTAGGTGCTGCCTGCAAACATTAAAACACTTTGCCCTGCATCTGCAACGGGTGAGGCCAATACAGTTACCTTAACACTGGCTGTATCGGCAAAGCAATTATTTGAATCTTTACCAACTACAGTATAGATTGTTGTGACTGAAGGTGCAGCAAGCGGGCCGGCAATATTTGTATTATTTAATCCGGCCGTATTTTGAATCCATTGATAAGTATTGGCACCCGTAACATTCAGCTTTGTACTTTTTCCATTGCATATGGCAACATCTGATGACAGCTGCATGTTGAATGGATGAACCACCGTGATGGATAAAGCATCTGTATTAACACAACCGGCAACATTGGTAACCGTAATAGTATAATTTGTATTGGTAACCGGGGATGCATTAATGGTTGAAAAATTGGGGTTATTTAGCCCGGTTGCCGGGGACCATGCATACAGGCTGCCACCGCTTGCTGTAATCGTAATGGCTGAACCTTCACAAATGGTAGCCTGCTTTACTGATAACCCCACTGTTGGTTTTTGATTTACCTGCAAAGATCTTAAAACCGTATCAGCACAACCTCCATTGTCTACAATTAATTTAACCTGGAAAACACCGCTGTTATTGTATAACCTGGTAGGTGGATTTTGCTGTTGCACTACAGTGCCATCATCAAATATCCATTTCCATTGCGGTTGCCCGGGCAATTGAGTACTGCCTGTAAACTGGGCGGTGGTTCCTTCACAAATAGCTGTAGGACCGTTTATTTGTCCGCCAAGCCCCTGCAAGGCATTAATGGTTGTGCTCACCTCTTTTACACAACCATAAGGCGACTGAACTTTTAATGTAACGGGATAAATGCCCATTGTTGAATACAGGAAAGATGGGTTTGATATGTTTGATGTATCAGCAGGTTTGCCGGTTCCAAAATTCCAGTGATAACTTAAACTTTGTGGTGATTGGTTACCTGCAGTACTGATTACTGCAGGAGTAAATACCACTTCTTTTGGACTGCAGATGGATTGGGGGAAACCGGGCAATGCTACAGATAAATAATCAATTACTATTGGCTTATCCAGGTTAACTGAGCTGTTACAACCATTCGCATCTGTCAGCATTAGCCGGGGATTATAAATACCTGCATTGTTATAAAAATGAGCAGCAAAACTATCTGTTGCATTTACAATGGTTCCATCTCCAAAATCCCAAACATATGCAGGAATATTTTTTACAGCAGCACTAAGTGTAATTTGTTTTGCATTACAACTGTAATAATTGTCCGCTTTTAAACTTGCTGCTGTTGCAATAATTTCAACAGAATCTTTTGTTGTATAAAGCGTTCCATTATCACTCCATGTTTTAAGTGTGATAATGTATTTCCCCGGAGCCGTATAAATATGACTGGGTTCAAAAATATCATCCACAACAGTACCATCGCCAAAGTCCCAGTTTATTTTGCTCACATTGCTGGAAGTATTATTTAATGTAACCAATACAGGCGGGCATTTGCTGTTGCTGACAAAGGATGAATTAATACTGAATGCTGCATTTACAAATTTTACCACTATGATTGTAGTGGCAGTATCTGCACAACCGTTTATGGGGTTCTTAGCAATCAACCGGATGGTATAAGTACCTGGCTGGGTATATGTATGAGCAGCATTGAAGGTATTAACAACAGTACCATCGCCGAGCGACCAATTATATTGGGTGTTTACATTGTCTGAAGTTGTAGTAGTATTTGTAAAATCAATGGATGTGCCGGGAGAAATGGTGGTAGCAGAATTTGAAAAGCCTGCTTCCAATGCATTCATGGCTGCATCTACCTGTTTGTAAGCATAGGAAACACAACCTTCAGCATCTGTCACTTTTAATTGTACAGGGTAAGTGCCCGGATAGGTATAATTAACTGCGAACTCGTTGCCGTTGGTCATACTGGTATCGCTCCGGAAATATGCAAAGTTCCATTCCCATAATTTTATGGGTACCCCATTGGTAACAGTGGAAGAATCCTGCAGGAAAACAACATTGCCTTTTGAGCAGGGTTTGCTGTTTGTTTGTATGAACGCATCAGGCCCCTTAATTTTAATTGGTATGTAGTTAGTACTGTCAATACACAAAAAATTACCGGTATGTACAACCAGTGCAAAACTATCTTTCCCCAATGCTAAATTACGAATGGATTGAATGTAGGGCATGGTGTTCAGATCGCTGTTTGAATAAACATCGCCATAAGTTTTTGGTTGAAAATTTGTTCCATCATTGTAATACCAATCATAATAAGAATAACCGTAATAATCCTGGCCGGGATATTTATCAAGATTTGAAATACTGAGTTCCAAAAATTCATCCCAGTTACACAATGTTGTTTTATTGGCGGTCAATATTGGCTTTTTTTTTACCAACACAAGTACATTGTATATTGAATCCCCCACTGTACAGGAGCCACGGTGATTGGTCAATACAACTTTGTAAGATCCTGTTTTGGTGTAAGTATGTTTTATTTCCGGCTGATCAGTCGTTAACAGTTGTGTTTGGCCATCGCCAAAATCCCAAAGCCAGCTATCTGTTTGTTTGGAGGTTTGTGTAAAAGTTACTTCTCCTCTTGTTCTTTCGCAGGTATTGGAATAACCTGTTATTTTCGGAAAGGGCGGTGAAATTTTAATCACATTTGTTTTGATAATTGTATCCGAGCAAATCATATCTGTAACAATAAGCGTAACAGTAAATGTACCTTCCTTCTCATACTTATGCATCGTTGACTGATATTGGTAAAATGAAAGCCCCGTTTCTCCATCGCCAAAATCCCAATTATAATACAGGTAGTTAGATTGACTGGTAATATTGGTAAAGTAAACAGGGTTATTTCCACAAATATCTGTACCGGAAATAGTAAAGTCATCTTTAAAATGTTTACGGATTGCGACATATCCATCAAACTCTGTTTCACCCGTACATCCATTGGCCAATGTATAATTGAGCTTAACCCTGTAATCTCCGGGCAAGAATGTATGAACAGGTTTTGAATCTGAGGAATTGGAACCATCACCAAAATCCCATTTATAAATAACAATTGAATCCTGACTTTCTGTATAAAACTTTATTTCGTTGTGTCCGCATGCGACTATAGAACCACCTCCTGTAACATCGGGAGATTTTATAACAACAATTGGCTTTTGGATTATCACCCTTTGACCGGCAAAGGCCTTACAACCTGCAGCATTTACCACGGTTAAATAAGTATCATAATAATTATTGTACAAATACTCGTAGGTAGTATCCCGGCTACCCGGTTGTTCACCCGTGTATCCATTAAATCCCCAAAGCCATTTCACTGCGCCGGCAGTGGTATCTTTAAAATTTACTTTTGCCGGAGCTCCACAAGGAGTTTGTATTTCTGCTATATAACCTTTCAGGTCCGGTATTTCATTGATCTCAAAAACACTGTCAATTGTCTGCCGGCAGGCACCAAAAGAGTTAACCAGTTTTATTGTATGACTTCCCTTAGTATTAAAACCCGCCTGTACACTGTCTGATCCGGATTTGGTATAAGAATAAGAATTATCAATTGTCCATTCACTCTGCACGGGTATGGGTGAACTGGCATTCCGAAACCAAATACCTTCATTTCTGCAGAACGGTGCCGTTGCATCAATCAGGCTTTTAAAATTGCCCACATTTATTAACGTATTATAAGTACTGCTGGAATTACAACCTTCTGAACTGGTAACTTTCAACTGCACCAGGTACGCACCAACTGCTTTATAAACATGGGAGGGTTGATCGCTTACTGAAGTAGCTCCATCACCAAAATCCCAGTTATAGCTGAGTGTGCCCGGCCCTGCGGTATTGTTTATAAAAAATGCTGAATCATTGATGGTACACAAAAAAGAATCCCTTGGTTGAAAAGAAGCAATCAGCGAAGGGAGCACTTCCACTAAATTTTCCTTGAGTAAGGCTGACTGACAACCGTAACTGTTAGTAACAGTAAGACTGGCAGACTGTTTTCCGGAAGCCGTATAGTTATGGTTAATCGTATTACCAAATGAAGTTCCTGTTGTACCATCACCAAAATCCCAAAAAGAAGCTGCAAGTGTACCATCCCCTGCTGAACTGCTGCTTGTAAAAGCTACCGCCAGCGGTGCACAGCCTTTTTGTACTGAAACAGCAAATTCTATTGTTGGCTTTTTATATACAGTAAAAGTTTGCGTTTGAATAGAAGTTTTACCACTATCCTTAACGGTGAGGGTAACAGCATAAATTTTTTCTTCCACAAAAATGGCACTTGCATCTTTTAAGGAAGACATATTACCGTTGCCAAAGTTCCATTCATAAACGGCAGCGGACGAGGCTCCTACAGTGGTATTAGTAAAGGCAACAGCAACCGGGGAACAGCCTCCTGCTTTATCAGGAAAAAAATCAGCCTTCAGTTGTGCATAACAGATTACCTGTCCGCACAGCAAAAATAGTATGGCAAGAAAAGAATATTTTAAACCAGTTAACGATGGCATCATTTCATTAAGGTAATCAGGTACGCAGCAGTACTTTTATATGATAAAGATAAAATAACGGGATGGTATGTCCAATTATTTTATAAACCTAACAGGCTATGCTATACTTTCATTTACATAAGGGATGCCGTTGAACTCAGCAACAACAGATACAGTGAGTCCCAGTAATTTTTTACCCAATGATGATTGGGGAGATAGTGCAATCACCGTATTATCTTCTACTGTTGCTTTTCTTAATGCGATACTGAGGTACAACCACACACGGCGGTTCTGATAATACTGCCATTCACAACAGTAGCTGTTGATAACACAGGATTAATTTTTTCCAGTTCTGCTTTCTGATCTAGTACCTCCTTCAGTTGGCCACGCACATTGGCTTGCTCAATTTGCAACATGGCCAGGGCAGTTTCATGCTTATCACCAGCAGTACTTTTTGTTTCATTGGTTCCGCTCTCTTTGAGATCTGCCAGTATGTTTTGCAATGATTTTACTTTATCATTTATTAACTGCAGGTAGTGATTGTAGATTTTTTGCTTAAGCCTCATGCTGAACGAACTATTGTAAATTGGAGGTTATATTATTCAACACTGGTAGCTACTTTTATTTTTACATAGTCTTTCAAACGAGCATTGTAAATCTCCCTTTCAACATAATGAACGCTGATCGGTTTATTAATTTTTATTTTACCAGAGAGTAAATTATTGGAGCCTTCAAAATATTCCATCCACCAAATTTTTTCTATTTTGCCGTCCGCATTTTTTACCAGCAGATAGGTAAAATCGCCAGGTATTATTTTCTCTAACACACCTTTAAGGCTAAGCTGTTCGGTTCTATTTTTTGAATTGTCACCCAGCAAAGATGGATTGGCTGAAATAAATTTTAAAAACTCCGGACACTCCAGCGCAAGTTTAACACCTACCTCTTCGCTCAACGACCCAAGCATTTTGGCGTTGGAGAAATCAAACTCCGGATTAATCTTTTTTAACTCTGCGTCGTATTTATTAAAAACAGGCATCATCATAAGGCCAAGCTCAGTTTCGAAATCAGTTATCTTTTTATCTGCAAATCCCTTTGCTTTGAATTGTTCACAAATATCGCCTGACATTAGATGAATGATGCTGTCCTTAGCAGCATTTTGCGCAACAACAAGTTGACATGTGCTAAGCAACAATAACTGAAAGAGAATCTTTTTCATGTGTGGTTTTTAATAATTATTTATTGTGACAAAAAATGGATTAGTAAATTGAAACAACGCCATCTTTTTTAGGTGGCGTTGTGGTCAAAAACTTATTCTTTGATGTCTGTTGTCATGGTCGGCTTATCAAATTTCCATTCGCTTTTATCTAATTTGCGCTGCTGCGGATAAACTTCATCGCAGGAATTGCCATCATACAATCTTCCGTTTTTCATTACAAATTTTATGGTATTGGTGTTGCGGATATTGTCCAAAGGATTCTTATCAAGGATAATAAAATCAGCCAGCTTACCTGTTTCCAGGCTACCCAAATCTTTATCAAGGCCTAACCCTTCGGCGCCCAAAATTGTTGCAGCTTTCAATGCATCAATCGGCCGCATGCCACCACTTTGCAGCGCCCATAATTCCCAATGATAACCAAGCCCCTGAAATTCACCATGACTACCAACGCCCACCAATCCACCTGCTTCCAGCAGGCTCTTCATATTTTTTGCATGCTTGGGAAAAACCTGTTCTTCCGGCAAAGTCCATTGCCCTACCCTTCTTGTTTTTGACGCTAACTCTTCATAAGCAAAAAAGTTTTGAACTTTTGCATCGTGGTAAGGATTTTCTGTTGACCAAAAATAATTTTCGGCAAACGGCCCGCCATAAGCAACCAACAAGGTTGGTGTCACCATCATTTTTGCTTTTGCAATAGTTGTATAAACATCATTGTACAATGGAAAAATAGGTAACGCATGTTCGTGGCCGGGATAACCATCCAGCAGATTGGTCATGTTCAGTTTAAAATCCAGCCCGCCTTCTGTAGTTGGCATCAGACGCTGGTTACGGGCTGCAGTGATAATCCATTGACGCTGCTTTCTGTTACCCGTTAAGTACATTTTAATATACTTGGTATTGTAGTACTTACTGTACTGCTGCAAAATATTTTCTGCCTGTGCAGAATCTTTTACATTGTAATACCAAAAGCCAACGCCGGGGCCGGTTGAATAAATTCTTGGCCCAATCATGCTGCCGGCATCTACCATATCACTGTAGGTGAGCACATCTGTAGTAGCGGTTTGCGGATCTCTTGTAGTGGTAACGCCATAGGCAAGATTGGCTGCATATATCCAAACCTGGTTTTTATGAATTCCCCAGTTGGGCCACATATGAGCATGCGGATCTACAAATCCCGGCACAATTGTTTTGCCGCTCATATCCATTTCTTTTGCCCCTGCCGGAGCAGTTACAGAACCTGCTTTTCCAACTGCCGTAATCCGGTTATTCACTACCAGTATATCACCGTTTTCAATTACTTCATCGCCCTTCATGGTAATGATCCGTGCATTCTTCATCAACATAGCGCCAGTTGGTAAATCTTTTTTAAAGAAAACCTTTACATCATTTTCAGTTGCCTTAAATTTTGGTTCCTCCTTCTTTGCATCTTTTTTTGCAGTGGTGTCTTTTGCCTTTAATGAATCAAGTGTTTTCTTTGCAGCATCAGCCGCTTTTTTTAAGGTAGAATCTGCATTCAATCTTGCTGTTGAGTCAGCAGTTTTTTTATCCTGTATTTTTTTTGCGGCAACTACACTGTCATCAAAATCCTGCGCTTTATCTACATCATAGGTAAAATGTGTACTTCCTAAACTCCAGTGTATTATTTTACCATTGCTTTCCCAGGAGGGAAATTCACCTCCTACCTCGGTTAATTTTCGGGCCGGAAATTCTGCATCTGCTGCGTTGGAAACAGAGATGTTATACAACTTACCTGTCTTAGGAATGGTTACAAGATAAATTTCGTTATTGATCTGCGTTAAGGCACGATCTCCTAAAGGGGACATCGTAATTAATGCCGCAGCAGATGGCAACACAACCTCTCTCTCTTTGTCATCCTGATCATCTGCCCCTACAATACATTTAATTTTTTCGGGGTCTGGCCTTCCATATTTCATGGGTATGCTTCCATATGTCATAATGCCGGTAATATGGGCGATTTTCTTTTCATCCGTACCATCGAGCTTGATAGAAATAAGGTCGCCCGATCCGTTGGTAAGGTATACTCTGTCTGGCTGGCCCTTTACAAAATGTGGATTGTAACGGCCAAAATTTTTATCAATCAGGTTAATATCGCCTCCAGTGGAAGCAACCCAGCAAAGTTCGTCTTCATTACCGTCATATCCCGGGCCGTAAGCATTCTTATACACCCGTGGTTTACTGCGGATAAAAGCAATTTTATCTCCTGCTGTATTAAATGTGGGATTTTGGTATAAACCTGTTTCTTTCGTTAGTTTTTGAATGGTTTGATTTTTACCGGTTAGCGGTATCCTGTAAAGGTTACCACCGTCAGTATTCCAGCTGGTAAAAACGATTGAATTACCATCTGGAGCCCAGGTTGGTTCTGCCTCTGTAAATTCATTGGTTGTAATTCGTTTTGGCTTTCCACCGGGATAGTCCATTACATACAAACGGTTCAACACTGTAAAGGCTAACCGCTTTCCATCAGGCGATGGAACCGCATCTCTTATTTGGGTTGATTGCTGAAAAGCCGTGTCACTTACCGGGTATTTAAATGCAAGTTGCGGCCCCAGGTCAAGATCTAAATCTGCATTAAATGGAATTTCGGAAATGGCAGTTCCATCAATGGGCACCCGGTGAATTTTACCTCCAAAGGAAACAATCAAGGCCTTGCTATCTGGTGTAAAAACCATGGCAGGTAATACCCCCATCGGAGCAATAGATTCCTGTTCATCCCGCTGTACGGGATATGCCAGCCATTTTTCTTCGCTGGTTTCCAGGCTACGCAATACCAGGCCTGTTTTATCTTCAAACCTGCTGCCATACACCAACCATTTTCCATCTTTAGAAAGTACCGGCGTAAAACCCGATCCATAACGGGAGGTAATGGTATTTATTTTTCCATTTTCTCTGTCGTAAACGCCCAACTGGTATTGGGGTAATTCAGCATTGTAATTCCATGCGCCGTTACGTTTGCTGTAATAAATGTACCGTCCATCTGCACTCACTGCAGGATCGATTGTTTTTAAATTAGCAGGTGCATCTATCAGTTGCACGCCGGCCCCACCTTTACGGTGTGCCATGTACAATTTGGTATTTCTGCGGCCTTTTGCAAACACAATGTATTCACCATCCGGCGTCCAGCAGGCACTGGGGAAAAATTGATTTTGATCGTTGGTTACTTGCACCGTGTCTTTCTTCTCGGTATCGATGTACCATACATTATCGGCTCCACTTCTGTCGGAAATAAAAAGGATTTTTTTACCATCCGGACTGTAGCGTGGATGCACATCGTACGCCAACCCTTTTGTAAGAGCAGTAGCTTTTCCACCAGTAACTGGCATGCTGTAAATATCCCCCATTAAATCGAATAGCAAGGTCTGTCCGTCCGGACTAATATCGAGGCTCATCCATGACCCTTCTTTGGAATTAAAGGAAATTTTTCGGGTGGCTTTAAGCGGCAAGCCTTTAAATTCTTCGTACTTAAAAGTATCTTTTTTGACGGTATCCTCAAAAGCAATTTCCCTGTAAGTTGATGGCAGCTGATTTACTTGTGTAGCTGCAAAAAGTAATGCAGGTAATACAAAAAGCAGGAGTTTTAAAATGGCTGCCCATTTAAAATTATACATAAGCTTTGGTTTAGAAAATGAAAATAAGGAAGTTCAATGTATATTCTTAAAGTGGGGTCTAATTATTTTATGAGTGGCACAAGTTCTGTAAATAGATTGGGGATAAAGGCCGCACAAAAAAACGGCACAAGCTTACATAAGCTGTGCCGTAAATTTATTTTAAGGCTAATAAATTATTGAACGATTACCTGTTGCTGCATCAGGCTATCTCCCGGACCTTTTACTTCCAGTTGATACAAGCCTTTTGCAAGCAGTTGTTGTACAGTAACTGCCTCGGTTGTATTACTGCTTGTAATATTTAATTCGTTTGTATAAACAACCTGACCGCTGCCATTAATTAATCGCACCGCATATATACCGGTTTTAATATTATTGAGCTGCAGGTTAATGCTGTTGTTTTGTAAGGGATTTGGGTATGCTATTATGGTAGTTTTTGTATTTCCCAATACAACTTTTATTACCTGGCTGTACCTGATATCTCCGCCAAACCCAATGCTTTTAATCCGGTAGAAATTATTGCCAATTACAGGTTTTTCATCCATAACATTGTAGCTAATTGCTGAGTGACTATTTCCAGTTGCAACTACTGAGTTAATTTTTGAGAAATTACTTCCATCAACTGATTTTTCAATTTCGTATTTATTAATTCCTGTTTCATTTTCCACCTTCCATTCTACCGCTACCTGGTGATTTTTTTGATAAGCCTTTACACTTGTAAAACTAACCGGTAAAACACTCATCGACTTGAAAACAATCCTGAACCGATTGGCAACAGCTGAGGCAACATCAGGTGTAACTGAAAAGTTCAAATTGGTTATGCCGTTTAATTCAATTGGAATGCTGGTGGACAGGTAACTGTCCTCCAGGTAAGCAATTAATCCATGGTTATCCATATTTTTTGTAGTGAACCTAAACTGGTAATTGCGTTGTACAGTTTTTGTTAATTTAAAGAAAAAAGTATCAGTAACTTTTACGATTGATCTTCTTTCAATAGTTAATGCTTTTCCATTTCTTAATAATGCAAAAGTCTCATTCACATTGCCAAATTTTAATGCATCCTCATAGTTTACAAGGTCACTGAAATTGTCATTGAATTCAGCTTTAACACCATCTGCCAACACTGAAGTTTTATCTGGATTCTGTAAATATAAATCGGCACTTAAACTTTCATTAATTGAAAGTGGTCTTGCAGCTACAGCAATAACAGTATCATATTTATCACTTTCGTTGATGGTTAATGAAGCCGCACCTGTTGCCACTGTTTCCACAAAAAAAGCTTGTTGAGACTCAATAATATTTGTTTGAGAACTACCTGCCACCGATTTGGAAAATATCCCGTCATTATCAATATCATCCAGCGCTACATAACCGCCTACTGTATTTAAAGAGGGATCCCAAACATAAAAACGTTTTACAAGATTCGTTCTTGTTATATCATTGAAATCGATAGGCGAAGCATATGGGTTTCCAATTAATGTAAACTTGCCTGCACCGGAAGCTGCAGTAAAATTTTGAGGACCTGTTTGCAACTGACCGGCACTGCTTAGTATAGTTACGTTAGTATTGGGTGCAATAAAATTAGTCCGGTTTCTATCTCCACGAACAAAAATAAAATAGCCGTTATTATCTGCGCTGCCGCTGCCTCCGGATGAAATAGCCAAACTGGTGTTGATAACAGGAACTAATGACTGGCTAGCTACGTCATATTCTTTAAAAGAGGAAGTCGCAATTGAATCCATTCCTGAACCACCGGCAGCACCAGTAATTAATGTACCTGCACCGGGAGTATATATACCAGCGTTTTGCCAGGCATCATAAATAGAATTGGAATTGGTAACAGGTGCTGTCAATAATCGCCAAGCCCGTCTTGCAGGCATATAGCGTTGAATAATAAACTTGCCCCCTCCTGTATAATCAAAACTTCCACCTACCGGTGCAACTTTTGCAGTGCCGGCAGCATTAGATAACAACGTAATGTTTTTGTCCGTAAGATCAATTAAACCTGCTGTTGATGTAAGCGTTCCCGAGATACTGAAAGATTTATCAATCAATACACCATCTGCATTATCTATCTCAAGGTTATTCATAGCTGCAATTGAAGCGCTGCTGCCTGGAAAACTTTGAGAAGCATTACCGTTTAAAATAACAGACCCATTATTAATAAGGGTTCCGCTATTGGAAAATGTACCTGTGATTGACAGGATGCCGGTAGCAGTTATTTCAAAGGATGCACCGGGAGCAACAGAAATATTATTTATGCTTACATTCCCTGCTATAGAAGGGTAATTTGGTAATCCCGCAGTTACAATTATATCAAAGATGCCGGAAGGAATAACTCCACCACACCAGTTACTGGTATTGTTCCAGTCTTTATCTGAGCTACCTGTCCAGATTCCACTGGTAAAATTAATAATAACATCATCATCCGATACCACACAGGGAGAATTGGAAATTGACCAACGTAAAACATAAACAACTCCTGCTGTTCCGGTAAAGCTGGAAAAAGGGCTTGCTACCGACCCAAATGAACCACCGCTGCCACTTACAATACTCCAGCTACCGGTACCCACGGAAGGAATATTACCTGCAAGTGTAGCCGATAATCCGCATATATATTGATCAGGGCCTGCATTGGCCGTAGTAGGTAAGGGAGCTAATGAAATGATGGCACTACCTGTTTTATCAATTGCCTGGGCGTTACATCCTGCAACAGATAACGTACTAATGGTATAGGTTGTATTAGTTAGCGGCGAAACATTTACTGATAATGGATCTGTACTGCCGGAAAAAGCAGTTCCGTTCGATAAGGTACCACTCCATGGACCGGTACCAGTTACTGCAATGTTTAGTGATGTGCCGGAACCTGTACAAACGGTAGCTGTTCCACTGATAACCCCAGTGGGATTCATTCTTGAAACAATTACTGGTTTTACTTCTGCACAGCCTCCTAATGGAACTGTACCTTTTATATAGTAAGTTCCTGCAACCGAAACAGCTGATGGAGATGGTAATGAAGAAGTAGCAGCAACATCATTCCAATAAGTAAAAGTTAAGCCACTGGTAGATCCCGCTGTTACAGCTGCAAGCGTTAAGTTAACAGTTGCGGGTGAGCAAAATGCTGCCGGATCTGTAATAATTAATGTGGGTGTTGAACAGGATAATTGTTCTGCTAAAGCCAAATCACCAAAGGCTGTTAAGCCAGTTACTTGTGTACTCGTTGAAGTTTTTGTACCAACCGTAGGATAAGTCCAGGAACCTGCATATCTGCCCGCTATTAAATTGGCAGTATTGGTGGAAGCATCTTTATCCGAGGCTAAAAAATTAACCACTGCAGTATAAGTAGTGAATGTTGTTGCAATGTTACTAAGCGTATAGTAACGATTTACAGATAAGCCTGCATTTAAATAAGATGATACAATTAATGGATGATCTGTACCCGTACTCTTTACAGTTACATTTCCTGCTACAGAAACGCTTGCAAAAGTTACCGTTACCGGCGTATAATTCGTTGCATCGCCAATATCATATGTTCGGGTAACATTGGCGCCAGTTGCAATATTTCTTTGTTCATTTCCATTGATATATCCGCTGGTTCTTGTAACAGTTCCAGTACTACTGATAATTACAGTGGTGGCTCCGGTGCTGATAATACCAGCCGTTAAAGTTAGTACACCGGAAATGGTTGAATTAATTGACTGATTAATTCCTGCTGCATTGTTTAGCGTTAAATTATTAAAAGTAGTTGTGCCGGTACCACCCAATATTTGTGCTGCACTGCCACTAAAAATAACTGTACCCGTACCTGCTGTAAACCCTGCTGCACCAATATTGTTGATCCAGCTTCCGGCCAAAATAAGATTCCTGTTATTAGTAGTATTACTTAACACGCCGGAGCTAATGGTAATGTCTCCGTTTACGGTAATATCTGTGGTTGAAATAATTTTATTACCGGCACCTGCAACAATTAAATGATGATAGGTTTGGCTCCTCATGGTAGCTGTACCACCGTTATATGTAACAACATTACCAGTTGCAGTTGATGTAAGTGTTGTGATGGTTAGCGGTGTACCATTGCTTAAAGCTAATTTAGCATTGGTGCCTTGTACAAAAGTTGTTCCGGTTAGCGTTCCTCCCACTGTTACTGTCCCTGTAATATTATTGGTAAGCGTTCCAACGTTTACATCCAATACACCCGCACTCCTGATATCACCTGCACCTGACCATGATTGTGTAGCGCTTGTTCTGATGGTACCTGCATTAAATGAAAGTGGGGTTGTATTATTATGCGTAATACCGCCGGCAAAAATTAACCTTCCAATTGTAGTAACAGCAGTGGCAGTAAAAGTTGAAGTACTACCAACAGTAACCAACCCTGTAAACGTTGTTATACCTGTACCATTATTATCTAAAAATTTACCCGTACCGCTTGCTGATGTGGTGCCGCTAACCGTAAGATTTCCGGAAGTACTAACGGTTAACAATCCGGTTAATGATAAATTTCTTACTAAATAATTAATGAGTGTACCGCCAAAAGTTACACCTGTAGTAGCAGTACCTGCTATGGTTATATCTCCCAAACCCAAAACAGTAATGCCTCTGTTAAAACTCATATTAACAGTACCCGTAAGTGTTTTATTATCACCAATAGTTGCGCCGCCTGCAGAGAAAGTTCCTGCAGTATTGGTAAAGCCAGCGGTAAAAATCATATTGGCAGGCGTAGTAACTGATGTAGATACCCATCTGCCGGTTGAATTGTGTGTTACCAATCCGGTAAAAGTGGAAATACCTGCATTGTTATTATCGGTAAAATCACCAGCACCTATAATTGAAGTTGTACCGGTTACAGTAAAGTTACCGGTTGTATTTACCAACAAGGTACCTGTAAGCGTTAGGTTACCGGGAATTAAATAGTTCATTGCTGTTCCGGAAAATCTTACACCCCCTGCTCCACTGATGGTAACATTACCAGTACCTCCGATTGTGACAGGGTTATTGAATGTCATTAAAATTGTTCCGCTTAATGTTTGCCCTGTTGGGAGACTAGCTCCACCAGCACTAAAACTACCTAATGTATTTGTAAAGCCGGCATTAAAAACCATATTGGCGGCGGTTGTTACTGCAGTAGAAAACCAGCCACCAGTTGAATTGTGCGTAACAGGGCCGTTAAAACTTGTAATTCCAGTATTATTGGTTTCATTAAACGAACCGGAACCGGTTATAGAAGTACTTCCCGTTACGGTTAAGTTGCCGGTTGTTGATACGGTAAGCCTACCCGTAAGCGTTAAATTTCTAACGGTATAATTAATTGCTGTACCGGCAAAACTTACGCCTGTAGTAGCCGTTCCGGCGATTGTTACATCAGCATTGCCCAATACAATAAGTCCGTTTGCAAAACTCATATTTACTGTTCCGGTAAGTGTTTGATTATCGCCAACCGTTGCAGCACCTGCATTAAAACCTCCGGCAGTATTTGTAAAGCCGTTTGTGAAAATCATATTAGCTGCAGTGGTAACGGAGGTTGTGGTAAAGTTGCCGATAGAATTATGTGTAACTAATGCTGCAAAGCTTGTAATTCCTGTATTGTTGTTATCAGTAAAAGCACCGGAACCTGTGATAGTTGTTGTTCCACTAACAGTAAGGTTACCTGTTGTACTAACAGTTAAAAGGCCTGTAAGCGTAAGATTTCTAACGGCATAATTAATAGCAGTACCAGCAAAACTTACACCCGCTGCAGTAGTTCCTGCAATATTTAAATCGGCATTACCTAACACGTTTAGTCCATTGGCAAAACTCATATTTACCGTACCGGTAAGCGTTTGATTGTCTCCGATAGTTGCAGCACCGGCAGAAAAAGCACCTGCAGAATTAGTAAAGCCACCGGAAAAAATCATATTTGAAGCAGTAGTAACCGAAGTCGACGTCCAGGTTCCAGCTGTTTTGGTAACCAAACCTGTAAATGTATTTACGCCGGTATTACTGGCATCAGAAATTGTACCAGCTGTTGAAGTTGTTCCAACAACAGAAAAAGTACCGGTAGCAAGGTTAATAGTAGCGCCGGCATTTACAGTTAAATTACCTGCATCGTATAATGTGAATGTTCCCAAAGTTAAAGTGCCGTTGGTACCACCGCCAACGATAATAGCGCCTACACTATTTGCAGGCGATACATTGAGCGTTACCGTATGTGCATTTTGAATGGTTACTGTACAACCTGAACAGGAATTTTGCCCGGGATAATCGGTGGAAGTAGCCCATGAAGTGCCATTGTATTTTTGCCAGCTTGCTACAGTACTCCAGTTCATGGTAGCAGCATTGGAACGATAATCTCCGGAAACCTGACTAAAGGAATTCTGTACGAAAAACTGTAAGATAAATGTGATGGCTAATAAACAAAAGAAGTATCTAAATTTTACCGTAACAGATTTTTTCGGTTGTTGATTTAAAGAAGCATCAGCGCAAACCAAACCGGTAGTTTTGTTTTTCATAAAGTATAGAAATTGGATAAGCGTTTTAACAGCTATCTATTAACTGTTCTCCTGGGTTTTATCTCTATGACGATTACTGTATTTTCAATTAAACTGCTGATTTACAATAATATTAGCGTATAATTTCAGGCCACTTTCGGCATATAACGAAAGTTCGTCGTGTTTATTTCATTTTTATTTAGAATAATTTCC
>JBBQEA010000008.1:0-42120 GCA_038320245.1 Chitinophagales bacterium
TTCGTTGTGCAGCTCTACTAATTTCTTGTCCTCCATCAGGGCTATTTCAACCCCTTGTGGTGCGGCATTTATAATTAATTCCTTTGTCAAACAATACACTTTTTAAGAGAAACTACAAAATCACTAAGAAGTACATAACAGCATAATCCATGGACTTTGCAAACCATAGATTATGTTATAATAAAAGTGCAGATAATACGATATCAGCGTCTTTACAATAAAGACTTATTTCTTCTTATGACGGTTTTTTCTTAAACGCTTTTTACGCTTGTGTGTTGCAATCTTATGACGTTTTCTTTTTTTACCGCAAGGCATGTGTAATATTTTATTTGTTAATTAATAATTTTTGTTCTGCTTTATATAAATTCTTCTATTTCAATTGTCTTATGTGTGAATCCACTTCTTTGCTATACATGGGGCTATTTGCAATCCTCTTACTGTATTCGTACCATTTTATGGCATTTAACTTATCTCCTTTTGCTTCATACCCTTCAGCAAGCCATGTGATAGCTTCCATGTTAGATGGTTGGTTTTTTATAACTGTTTCCAACCTTTGAATTCCTTTATCGTATTGGGTGGAAATAACGCCTCCAATACCTAAAACCAATTGTGCCTGCATATTGGCAGAATCTTTCCTCACCACCTGCAGCAGTTGCTGAATGCCCTTCATGGTTTCCTGTGCGTCGCCAGCCATACCTTTTCCAAAAACATAACAACTGGCTAACTCAACTTTTAATGAATCACTCACAGGATTCTGAACAATCGCTTTTTCAAACAGAGAAATGGCCTGTTCTGCTTTCCATCCTTTTATTGACGGATCATCCTCTCTTTTCACTTCCGTTAAAATCTGACGGGCGGCAAAGGTGAGGTTTTTTTCAGTATTTACCAACAATGCTGCCTTTGAAATATAAAAAACGTACAGTTCATGATTGTGAAGGCTATCTCTCCAATAGGTAGCAAGCTGCGTAAATACATGCTCCTGCTGGGTTTTAACATCCCCACGGGACACACTATTTTCTAATCCATTAATAAAATTAGATTGAGAAACTGAAAGTTTTTGCCTTGCCTCCTGGGCATATTGTTCGATATTAAATACTTTTTTGCCAGGCTGCAGAGTGCCTGATTCAGGAGATGTATCTTTATTAGCCACTGTTGTGCCAAAAACAAATAATAGAGAAAGTAATGCTACACCAGCAATTGTAAGATAGAGTTGTTGTCTTTTCACAAAAAAAATTAAGATGGCAAAAGTACAACAATTATTTACTGCTGAATCTTATTAATAAAGCAGTAGGAAGTAATGGCTAATGTTTGGTGAAATAGAATATACGTTTTTCTAAAATGCAGGAGGAGCCCCTTCGTCCATTTTTTTATTTTTTACTTCCTGCACAAATTCTTTTGCTGGCTTAAATGCAGGTATGTTGTGCTCTGGTATTTCAACAGCAATATTTTTTTTAATATTTCTACCAATTTTTGCTGCTCTTTTTTTAATAATAAAACTGCCGAAACCACGGATATAGATATTTTCGCCACTGATAAGCGATTTTTTTATTTCCTTAAACATGGTTTCTAAAGTCACCATCACATCTACTTTTGGGATGCCTGTTTTGTCAGAAATTTCGGAAATGAGGTCTGCTTTTCTCATCGTAATGTAATTTTATATAGATTTTAAAATAGAAAATTAATACATTATTTTGTAAAATACAACATTAATAGCTGATTATCAAACTAGTAATCTATAAAATAACGAAATAAGCCGAATTTTATTTGAATATGAAATATTATTACCGCTTAGAAATAGATTATTTATTAAAAAACCCTGTGAGGGAATGTTTTAAACAATAATGAAAAACCTGGAAAGTGACTTTAGTATTCAACTTTTAAAGTGGAACAAGCTTTACAATCAAAGAGAAATGCCCTGGAAAGGGGAAAAAGACCCCTATAAAATATGGCTGAGTGAAATAATTTTACAGCAAACAAGAGTAGAACAGGGTCTTGATTATTACAACCGCTTTATTACAAAATTTCCTACAATAAGACAATTAGCTGACGCTGAAGAAACAACCGTTTTCAAACTTTGGGAAGGACTAGGCTATTATACCCGTTGTAAAAATCTGATTGCGACTGCCCAATACATTGCCGATGAATTAAACGGCGTATTCCCTAAAACTTATAACAACATTTTAGCGCTTAAGGGTATAGGTCCCTACACGGCTGCGGCTATTGCATCTTTTGCCTTTAACCTGCCGCATGCTGTGGTAGATGGGAATGTGTACAGGGTACTGTCGAGGTTTTTTGGCATGCATACACCCATTGATACTACTATTGGCAAGCAGGCGTATAACAAATTAGCCAATGAGTTACTTCATAAAAAAATGCCGGGAATTTACAACCAGGCTTTAATGGATTTTGGAGCAACTATTTGTAAACCCCAACTTCCGCTTTGCAATACCTGCCCGATGGCAAAAAAATGTGAAGCGTATAAAAATAACCTGGTTAGCATCCTGCCAATAAAAGAAAAATTTATCATCAAAAAAATTAGGTGGCTTAATTACCTGATTGTTGAACACGATGGATATGTCTATGTAAGAAAAAGAGGCGCTAAGGATATTTGGGAAAACCTATATGAATTTACATTGATAGAAAGTGAGGGAGCTTTGGCAGTTGAAAAACTGAGTCATTTAAAAACAATGAGAGCAATTACCGGCAATCACGCATTCGAAATAAATCTTGTTTCAGTTATATATAAACAGCAATTGACGCATCAAACCATTTATGGGCAGTTTATAAAAGTAAAATTAACCAATGCGCCTAACCTGCCCGGATTTGAAAAGACCAGCTCAATTGATTTACAAAAGTTACCTTTCCCTAAATTTATAACTACCTTTTTAAAAGATAAAAATGTATCTTTAAAGTTGTTTTAAAGACTGTTGTAATTATCTAAAAAACACAAAACTATGAGAGGAGTTAACAGGGTTACGCTGGTAGGCAACTTAGGTAAAGATCCCGATATGCAATTTTTAGAAGGTAATATTGGTGTGGCAAAATTTTCACTTGCCACTACCGAAACTTTCAAAGACAGAAGCGGCAAATTGATTTCTCAAACAGAATGGCATACGGTTGTACTTTGGCGAGGACTTGCAGAACTGGCCCAAAAATACCTGCACAGAGGCAGTCTCGTTTATATAGAAGGAAGACTAAAAACACGTAGTTGGGAAGATAAAGATGGCAATAAAAAGTTTGCGACAGAAATTGTAGGAGATAATCTTATAATGCTGGATAAAAGAAGTGATGCTGCCGGTGGTATTGCAAATTTAGATGGTACAGATGATCTTGGGGAAGAAGGACCGAGACCGGAAGAAGGACCTGGTCCTGAAAGATTACCTTTTTAAATTACTTTTACTGATAGTTACACCATAAAAATGTAACTGTAGAAAAATATTGTTCATTAAACCTACTTGTTTTGGATTATCATTCGGTTATTAATTTTTATTTACAACTGCACTTCTCTTTGCTGGCAATTACACCTGCAGCCACAGCAGTTCTTATTTTTTTAGCCATCTTATTATTTACCGTTTCCTTTTTAATGGCAGGCTCCGAGGTAGCTTTTTTTTCGCTTACCTACAAAGACATCAACATGCTTAAAACCAAGCAGCAACCTGCCTTTAAGCGTATTGTACTGTTGCTGGAGCAACCAAAAACATTACTGGCATCTATGTTAATCGCCAACAGTTTTGTAAACATTGGCATCATTTTAATTTCCAATATTTTAATGGATGGTTGGCTGGAAGTATTTAAACTTGGCTTTTGGATAGCCTTTTTAATAAAAGTATTTATCGTTACTTTTTTGCTGGTGCTGTTTGGTGAGGTACTACCAAAGGTTTGGGCAACCAATCACAAAATATGGTTTGCTTCTACTTCTTCTTTGGTGATTGAAATAATTCACAGTTTATTTTTCAATGTTGGATTCAGCAGGCGACTGGTAAAACTTAGCGATGGCATTGAAGAAAAATTTTCTCCGCACAACTCCTCTTTACTGGACAATAGCCAACTCGATTATGCTATTGACCTATTACCCGATCATGAAGCCACGGTTGAAGAAAAACAAATTTTAAAAGGCATCCGGAAATTCAGTGATACACCTGTAAAGCAGGTTATGAGAACAAGACTTGATGTAAGCGGCATTGACCATAGCAGCAGTTTTGAAGATGTTATAAAAAAAGTAGAAGAACTACATTACTCCAGGCTACCTGTTTACAGAAAAAATCTGGATGAAGTAGTTGGCATGCTACACACAAAAGATTTACTGCCGCATGTGAATGCCAGTAAGGTAGATAATTACGACTGGCATAGTTTGATAAGACCTCCATTTTTTGTGCATGAACAAAAACTAATTGAAGACCTGTTGCAGGAATTTAGAAACAGGCGGATTCATTTTGCATTGGTGGTAGACGAATTCGGTGGTACTTCCGGCATCGTAACGCTGGAAGATATTATGGAAGAAATTATTGGCGACATAAGAGATGAATTTGATGATGAAGAAAGTGCTAATAAAAAAATTGATAACTCCACCTATATTTTTGAAGGAAAAACTATGATTAATGATGTTTGTAAAGCCATGACACTTCCCGGCGATACTTTTGAAATGGTGAGAGGCGATAGTGATTCACTTGCAGGTTTGGTATTGGAAATTGCAGGTGAATTTCCCCAGGTAGATGAAGAAGTTGTAAGTGGTGATTTTACCTTTATACCTTTAGCCATTCATAAAAACAGGATTGATAAAATTAAAGTGGTGATTAGGCAAGTTGCTACCGAGGAATAAATTTTACTACAAGGAAAACAGTTCTCAAAAAATGCAGAGGAAAATAATGAGCCAGAAAGTGACCAACCAGCACAATAGAAAATCAAGCCCAATTTCCAGTTCCCAATTCCTGAATTATTTTCTTCTACTGATCATTTCATGTGTACTATTTTTTGTGTCCTGCAACTCGCCCTATGTTTCAAAAAAGCGGGGGTATTTCAATATTGATTTACCTGATAGAAAATACCAGACTTTTGATGAGCCGGGATTCCCTTACAGTTTTGAATACCCCGTTTATGCAACCATCGTACAGGACACTACTTATTTTGATAACAACCCTGAAAATGCCTATTGGCGAAACATTGACTTTCCACAGTTTCATAGCAGAATATTTCTAAGTTATAAAGTAATTGGTGGAAAAGCGTTGTATAAAATAAAGCAGGCCAATGGCGTTTATAAAGATTCAATGGGTGTAAACCTATTTGATAAAATGGTTGGTGATGCTTTTACTTTGACAAATAAAAATGATGCTATTGCCACTTCCATTAAAGACAGCCTTATTAAGACCCCCAACGGAATTAGTGGTGTATTTTTTAAAGTGGGCGGTAATGCGGCTACAGCCAAACAGTTTTTTTTAACCGACAGCATCCATAATTTTATAAGAGGCGCATTGTATTTTGATGTAACCCCCAATGCAGATTCACTAAAACCTGTTCAGGATTTTTTACAAGCGGATATGGACCACATCATCAATACTTTTAAATGGAAGAATACCCAATAAATAAAAAACAAATAGTTGGTTATTGCTCTTTACTTCTTTACCGCATATTTATCATTAAGCCCTTTCCCTCCGGCTAACATTTCAATAGCCTTTTCCATTCGCCTGTTCCTCGTTTCATCCGTTTTTGCTCCGGTAATCCATTCAACATATTCCTTTTTATGAGAATTGGAAAAGGCATTAAAAGTAGCTGCTGCCTGTTGGTTATTTGCAAGTAGCTTTTTAAAATAATCAGGCACAATTATTTCCTTTTTTTCCTTAACGATCGTTTTAGCCGGTAGCTTAATTCCATTATCATTCAGCTCCATTGCTTCCTTAATCCAGGCTACTAATTTTTTATCTGCAGGCAAATCTTTAAGGGAAGTAATTCTGCCTAAATGTCCCATCGCAACTTCAGATTTTGCAATTTCCACCAGCACAGGATCTTTCATTAAAGCTGCTTTCCAAAAACCAAATACGGCGTGTTGCTTAAAGGCAGCCATACTGCACATCATCTCTCCTTTATAATCAAAATGAGGAAACCCCCATTTAATTTTTTCTTCAACCTGCGGACAGGTTTTATGAACCAGTTCCCGCAAATGCAGTAGAATGGGCTTTGCAAAGTCGGCAGAATTTGTAATGTAATTATCGATAGGAAGTATTTTCTGTGCCATACAATATTTATTTATCGGGTTAACGATATTTTATTGAAAGGTATAAAATTATTACCAGCTATTTGAGCGTTTATTAACGCCGAAAAACAAAAAAAAACGGTGCAATATTGCACCGTTTTTTTTCAAAAACTGAGTTATAACTTATTTAGCCATTGCAGCATTAATAGGTGCTCTATCCAAATATTGTATCACTCTGTCAATTTTATCAGCAGCATCAAAATGCAAGTCAGTATGAATCCATTGCTGCATTCTTTTACCGGTTTTATATTTTGCATTTACCATGTACCATCCCAATACCCAGGTTCCCGGTTGTTCAACAGATTGCGGTTGGTTAACTTTTATTGGCAGCCATATCTGATTACTGAAATTAATAGAATCAATCGTTTCTGTCCTTCTTTTTTTCCAGTAAGCTGTAATGGCCGCTTTTCCCGCAAGACTGTCTCCATTATTAAATTGATAAACAGCATTATCAGCAAAGCTTTTCATCCAGCCATCTACGTCTCCACTTGACAGATCAGCGACACCTTGCCTGCCAATCTCGGCATATTTAGCATCCGCAAATTCTGCAGGCGGTGTTTTGGCTTCCGTTCCGGCAGGTGCAACAGCAGTTTCCGTTTTTGCTTCTGTTGCATTTTCACTGTTGCAACCAATAAATAATACTGAGCCTAAGGCCCATACCAACATTTTTTTCATAATAAAAATTTTAAGGTTAAAAGAAAAATAATGAGGTGCGTATTAAAATGGAAGTTTATCAGCAGGATGGAATGCGGAGGTAAAATAGAAACTTAATCATTTAAAAGCAAGGTTTATTTAAAAGCAACTCAAACTAAAAAAATCGCTTCCATGACTTAAAAAATAAAATATTGCAACAGTATAATTGACGACGTGTCTGTGGCGAAGGTCAGAAGCTTCCTTCATTTCCAAATTTAAAGTAAGGCTATTTAAAACTATCACTCACCACCAACTCCTTACTCCCGGCAGTATAAGCATAAAATCCCTCCCCGCTTTTAACCCCTAACTTACCCGCCATCACCATATTTACCAACAAAGGACAAGGTGCATATTTCGGGTTACCAAATCCATCCTGCAATACTTTTAAAATACTCAGGCAAACATCCAGGCCAATAAAATCTGCCAGCTGCAACGGGCCCATCGGGTGTGCCATACCGAGTTTCATTACGGTATCAATTTCCTCCACGCCAGCCACCCCTTCGAATAAACTGCAAATGGCTTCGTTAATCATCGGCATTAAAATTCGGTTGGCAATAAAGCCGGGATAATCATTTACCACACA
This sequence comes from Chitinophagales bacterium, assembly GCA_038320245.1. GTDB lineage: Bacteria > Bacteroidota > Bacteroidia > Chitinophagales > Chitinophagaceae > Ferruginibacter. The sequence goes on from JBBQEA010000008.1 coordinate 7,524, forward strand.
AGGTACTTTTCCCAACTTTTTGCTGAGATCAACAATTGTATCGGTTACTTCATTTGATGTTGCATAACCATTGATAATTTCCACCAGTTTCATCACTGGCACCGGGTTCATAAAATGCATACCGATTACCAGTTCCGGTCTTTTAGTAGCAGCGGCTATTTTAGTAATGGAAATGGAAGAGGTGTTACTGGCAAGGATACATCCAGCCGGCGCAGCAGCATCCAACTGCTTAAATATATTGAGTTTCAGTTCTATATTTTCTGTTGCCGCTTCTACCACAAGGCTCGCATCTCTTACACCATCAGCAATAGTTATTGCAGTGCTGATATTAGCCATGGCTAACACTTTCGCCTCCTCAGTAATCGTTCCCTTTGCCACCTGCCTGTCAAGGTTTTTAGTGATGATAGCAATGGCTTTTTCTAACTGCACTGCACTCACGTCAATTAATGTAACAGCAAAACCACTCTGTGCAAATACATGCGCAATGCCATTACCCATGGTACCTGCACCGATGACAGCGATGGCCCCCCTGCCCCCCAAAAGGGGGTTCTTGGTGTCTGAATTATTTGCAGCATTATTCATGATAGCAAGGGTTTATAGTATAGTTTTTAAAAGCACTCTTATGATTGCTAAATCAAAAGCAATATTGAGCCTGAGGAAATTTGATTAGTGAATTAAAGATTAACCCAATAGATACTAACTCAATCAACATACAATGAAGACTTATTTGTATGCAAATAAAAAAATGATAAAAAATAAAAATGAACGCTCAAAAAAATAAAGAAACGCATAAATTATAATACCTTTCTTAAACCCCTCCTTCGGAGGGGCAGGGGGAGGCTATTTAAACGCATTAATCCCCGTAATATCCATACCTGTAATCAACAAATGCACATCGTGTGTACCTTCGTAAGTAATCACACTTTCCAGGTTCATCATGTGGCGCATAATGGGGTATTCGCCTGTAATGCCCATGCCGCCTAACATTTGACGGGCATCCCTCGCAATGTTGGTAGCAACTTCGCAGGCATTTCTTTTGGCCATACTCACCTGCGCCGGTGTAACTTTTCCTTCGTTCATTAAGGTACCAAGCCGCCAGTTTAGCAACTGTGCTTTGGTTATTTCTGTAATCATTTCGGCCAGCTTTTTTTGTTGCAACTGAAAGCCAGCAATAGGCCTGCCAAACTGTACCCTTTCTTTGGCATAATTCAAGGCAATATCATAGCAATCCATGGCAGCACCAATGGTGCCCCAGGCAATACCAAACCTTGCCTTGGTTAAGCAACCCAACGGACCTTTTAATCCTTTAACGTTGGGCAATATATTTTCTTTTGGAACTTTTACATTGTCAAAAACCAGCTCGCCTGTGGCACTTGCCCTCAAGCTCCATTTGCCGTGCGTTGTCGGCGTGCTAAAACCCTCCATACCTCTTTCAACAATTACGCCCCGAATATCGCCGGCATCATCCTTTGCCCACACTACAGCCACCTGTGCAAAAGGCGCATTGCTGATCCACATTTTTGCGCCGTTTAAAATAACATGATCTCCTGCATCTTTTATGGTGGTAAGCATACCACTTGGGTCGCTGCCGTGGTTGGGTTCGGTTAAACCAAAACAACCAAGCCATTCGCCACTTGCCAGTTTAGGTAAATATTTATTGCGCTGTTCTTCGCTACCGTATTGATAAATAGGAAACATCACCAGCGATCCTTGTACCGATGCGGTGCTTCTCACGCCGCTATCGCCTCTTTCCAGTTCCTGCATCATAAGGCCGTAGCTGATGTAATCCATACCGCCGCCGCCATACTGCTCAGGTACAGTAGGACCAAAACAACCCAGTTCGCCCAGTTGCTTTACTATCTGTTGTGGAAATTCTGCACGCTGTGCATAGTCCTCAATTATGGGACTAATTTCTTTTTTTACATAACTACGTACCGTGTCCCTAACGAGCTTATGCTCTTCTGTTAATAGATCATCAACATTGAAATAATCGGGGCTTTGAAAATTATCTGTTTTAGCTGCCATCGTTGTTGTTTTTTTTGAGCCCGGCCAATGAGTAAGTATTCAGCTTCATTGGCGTCGCACTCTTGTACTTAATATCTTTATTGAGCTTTTATTCCAATATCTGGGGATACAAAAAATCTGTTTTAGTTGTTTCTGTATTTCCGGCAATCGGCTATTTGTCGCCGCAAATATAGTGTGGTTAGGCCATTACCTTATAATTTGTTGTACATTTAAAGCCACTATTTTCAACTTAAAAAAACTTTCTACAATGAACCCTTTTATTATATTGGCAAGCTGCTTTTTAGCGATAGGTTTTTCAAGCATTGGGCAAAATAAATTGAAATCCACTAACGATAAAACTGCGTCAGAAAACCGGGTAAAACAATTTTGGTTTGTACTACTTACCAAAGGCAATAACCGCACACAGGATTCAGTTACAGCCGCCAAAATACAGGAAGGTCATATGGCAAATATCACCCGGCTTTATAATGATGGCAAAATAAAAGTGGCGGGTCCTTTTGGCGATGACGGCAACTGGCGGGGCATTTTTATTTTTGACGCTGCCACAAAAGAAGAGGTAGACACATTACTAACCACCGATCCTGCAACTTCATCAGGCAGATTATCTTACGAAATTCATCCCTGGTGGACTTCGCCGGTGGGAAGTTTTAAGTGAGGGAGATTGATTGAATTGAGGTGGTTGATGGGGTTGATAAAAAAATACTAATTGATAATCCAGATAAAAAACCTGAATGCTGACATCCAAATCCTAAAAATTTTAAGAAGCAAAATATGAGAGTCTACACATTCCTGGCCCTGGGCGATAGCTATACCATTGGCGAACAGGTTCGTATTAACGAAAGTTTCCCCTACCAGACAATCTATACACTCAGGCAGCAAAAGCTATCTTTTTCAGCACCGGAAATAATTGCAACAACCGGTTTTACAACCGATGAATTAAATACAGCTATTGATGAAACTGCATTATTACCCCAATACGATTTTGTTAGTTTATTGATTGGCGTAAACAACCAATACCGTGGCAAATTGGTTGAAGATTTTGAACTAGATTTTGAAATGCTTTTAAACCGTGCTATTCATTTTGCCGGTAATATTTCTGCACATGTTTTTGTGTTGAGCATTCCAGATTGGGGCGTTACTCCTTTTGCTGCAAAAAGCGATGGAGCCGCCATTGCCAAGGCTATTGATGCATTTAATACAGTATGCAAAAGACTGACTGAAAAACACCGGGGACATTATATTGACATCACACAATCACAAAGAGATGATGGGCGTAACGAAGTTTTTTTAGCAGCCGATAAACTGCATCCTTCCGGCAAAGAATACAGCAAATGGGCTAATTTGCTAAGCAATCAAATAATGCGTCAGTTAAAAAATACTGTAGCTTTATAACATAGTCAATAGCCTATGAAGTGCCATCTGCTTATAAAATTATTTATACTACTGCTACTAACAGGTAATGCTGTTGTACACGGACAAACAAACGATTTACTTTTTAATCATTTAACGGTTAACAATGGTTTATCACAGGGTGTAAACAATTGCATTTACAAAGATTCCAGAGGCTATATCTGGATAAGTTCATTCGATGGACTCAATAGGTTTGATGGCATTGAGTGTACTATTTTTCGGGAAAATACTTCACAAAAAAAATCTATAAAGGGCACTTTATTTTTAAATATTTTAGAAGATAAAAAAAATGATTTGTGGATAGGAAGCAATGAAGGACTTAACCGCTACGACAGACTACACAATGAATTTATTTGCTACCAGGTGCCAGCAGCTATTCAACCAAATAAATCCTGTTCGCCATTTTATATCGACAATGAAAATAACATTTGGTTACAATGCGCTGCCGATATCTGGCTATTCAACGCCAGTACTAAAAAATTCAGTCTGGTACAGCATTTTGAAACTAACAATCCCCTAATTGTTTCCCCAACAACAGACAGATACAATGTGCTAAAAAAAATGTACGTTGCTATCAGGAACGAGCCTGTTTTTTTTATACTCAATAAAAAAAAACAAACATTTGAGGTAACCCGGTTTGCAATATCAATCGCCAATAATACAATCACTATAAAATCATTATTATCTCACAATGACAATTGCTGGATTGGTACTTCTGAAGGATTGTATCAATTTTCTAATAACAATATTCAATTGTTCGGTAACTCGGCCCATAATAGTTTTACATCGTTGGTGCTGGATAAAAAAGAACAGTTATGGGCCGGTACTTTTGAGAACGGCTTGTTTGCTATTGATACAAAAAACCAACAGCTTGCCACTCAATACAACGCAATAAATAAAGGCCCTTACAGCATTTCAGGCAACCAGGTACAGTATTTATATGCCGACGACCAGCATAATTTGTGGGTAGCTATCTGGGGCAAAGGAGTAGATTATACCAACCTGGAAAAGTTCAGGTTTCGCCATCACCTGTCTAAAGAAGAAGCCTCCGCAATAAAACTGGATAATTTCATCCGATCCATTATTGAGGTAAACAACGAAATATGGTGTGGCACACAATCAAACGGTATCATCATTTTAAACAAAGAAAAAAAGGTAATTGGTAATATCACAAATGGCATTCCACCTGCAATAGAACATTTGTATAAAGATGATAGTAGCAACATCTGGATTGCCACTTCGGCTGGATTATTTGTAACCAATACGGCTACAAAAATAATACAATCCGTAAAAGCACCTGGCCTGCATATGCCGGGCAGTAACCAGTTTAATTTCGTTTACCAGTTAGCCAATGGCAAAATAATAACATCAGGTAATGCAGGTTTATTTTGGGTTACAAAAAACAATGCAGCTTACAAACTGGAACCAGTAAAAGGAAGTTCTTTAAACGAAGTCTATTTAACTATTTACCAGGATGCAAATCAAAATGTTTATATCAGCAAACCATTTAAAGGATTGGCTATCTACCGGTTGCAACATGATTCGCTTGCTTTACAAAAACCAGTTAACATACCTGCTACTATCAAATGCTTTAGTGAAACCAGCGATAGTATTTTATGGATTGGCAGTACTATTGGGCTCATTCAATTCAATAAAAAATTATTCAGGATTGATACAATTTATACAACGGCCAACGGCCTTAGTAACCAATATATATATGGCATCATTCCCTATCTTCAACAACTATGGGTTAGCAGCAATGGCGGTATTTCCATGTTCGATATCAACAACCACAGCATTAAAAATTTTAATGAAGGAGACGGATTGCAAAGCAATGAATTTAATACCTATTCTTTTTGTAAAGCCAGTGATGGAGAATTGCTGTTTGGTGGAGTAAATGGCATCAATTCGTTTATGCCTTCTACCATAAAAAAATATCCGTACTCGCCACAATTACAACTGGAGCAAATCTTTGTGAATGATACGTTGAGCCATTCTTCAATCAATCCCGGCGAATTAAATGAGCTGCATTTAAAGTATGAAGAAAATACAGTGAGCTTTCAATTTGTGGCGCTTGATTTTGCCAACGCATCGGGTAATTATATTTTTTACAAATTAGCAGGCTATGATAAAACCTGGATTCAAACTACCAACAAAGCCATCATCCGCTATGCCAACCTGCCATCCGGAAATTACACACTACAGGTAAAAGCTGTAAACAGTGAAGGCAATGAAGGAAAGCAAGTATACCAACTACAGGTTTTTATTAATACACCATGGTATAACAGCTGGTGGTTCCGGCTGCTGACAGCAACTGCAATAATTTTTATAGTTGCTTATTTTGTTAGAAATTATTACCAGAGAAAACTACAAAAGCAAAAGACCATTTTAGAAAATCAGCAAGCTATTGAAAAGGAGCGTACCCGTATTGCCACCGACATGCATGATGATTTTGGAGCATCTATCAGCCGCATTAAATTTTTAAGTGAAAAATTACAACTCCAACAAAGCAATGAAGAAAAATTAGTGGAAGGCCTTGGGAAAATTTCTGGCTACAGCGATGAGATGGCCGAAAAAATTGGTGAAATAGTGTGGGCCCTAAATCAGCGGTACGATTCAATTGCAGACCTGGTAAGCTTTTGCCGATCCTACGCTGCTGAGTTGGTGCAGGATAAAAACATCAGGCTGCAATTTATTGCAAATGAACATGGCCCTAAAGTTATTAAAGGCGAAATAAGGCGAAACATATTTCTGGTTATGAAAGAAGCCCTGCACAACATCATTAAACATGCGGCTGCTACAGAAATCAAAATCACAATAGAAAGTTCTGAACTATTAACGATGACCATTGAAGATAATGGAAAAGGTTTTACAGAAACTGAGATAAGGCCCTTTGCCAATGGCATTGCAAATATGAAAAAAAGAATGCAGGAAATTGGTGGCACGCTGCATATTAGTCATCAACCGGGCATATGTATTACTATCACTGTATAATTTCCCTATAAGACTAAATACCTATTGACAGTTTATAACAGTCAAGTACTTTTGTGCTAATGAATACAATAAAAATTGCCATAGTGGAAGACCTGGAAGAGGTAACAGAAGGGCTGGTTGCATTCATTCAACAAGACCCCATGCTGCAGCATATTGCCAGCTATCGAACGGCAGAAGCAGCTGTATTTGATTTGCCCATTATCAACCCTGATATCGTAATAATGGATATCAACCTACCCGGCATCAACGGCATTGAATGTGTACGTAAGGTAAAAGCAGTTGCGCCTGCAATACAGTTTATGATGTTTACTGTTTACGAAAACAACGACGACGTTTTTGAAGCGCTGAAAGCTGGCGCCAGCGGGTATCTTCTTAAAAAAACAGCCCCGCTACAAATTATAGAATCCATTAAGGATTTATACAATGGCGGCAGCCCCATGAGTGCAAGTATAGCACAAAAGCTGGTGCAGTTTTTTATGCAGCAAAATAATAAGGCTTACGATAACCAGGTTCAAAACAAAGCTGCAGACATTCTTTCTCCACGAGAAAAAGAAGTGCTCACACTTGTATCAAAAGGAATGTTATACAAGGAAATTGCCCATCAGTTAAACATTAGTTTCCATACGGTAAAACAACATATCGGTAAAATCTACCAAAAACTCCACGTCCAAAACAAAACCGAAGCACTCAATAAAGTGTATGGCAATCAGCAATAAGCTTGTATATAGTATATTTTTATTTTTTTACAGAGCCGTAAAGGGTTGGGTTACGCAAGCCTTTGCTTTTTTTGATTGAAAGCATAAAAGAATAAAAAAGAGTTATTGAGGAACTGAAAAACAGGGTCGTTAACTGGAAAACAATTTATTTGTTTGGACCCCGGCCCTTTAATCTTTCATCTGGCTGCAGATTCTGCACCTTGGTTCATACACATCTTTCTCGCCCAGCAAAATCTGGCCTTCGGCACTGGTTTTACGGTAACTGATATTGGCAATATTTCCACACCGTACACAGATAGCATGAAGCTTGGTTATATAATCAGCAACGGCAAGCAGGTTTGGCATCTGGCCAAATGGTTTGCCTGTATAATCCATATCCAACCCGGCAACAATTACTCTTATGCCCCGTAGTGCCAATTGCTCACATACATTGGCAATTTCAGCATCAAAAAACTGTGCCTCATCAATACCTACCACATCTACATCCTGCGCCAGCAGTAATATATTTTGCGAACTATCCACCGGTGTGCTATGAATGAAGTTGGTATCGTGACTTACAATTTTTTCCACATCATAACGGGTATCAAAGGCCGGTTTAAATATTTCGGCTTTAAGGTTAGCAATTTTTACACGCTTCAATCTACGGATGAGTTCTTCCGTTTTACCACTAAACATACTGCCGCATATCACTTCAATCCACCCACGCCTTTCACCCGATAAACTTGGCTCAATAAACATTTCTATAACTATTTTAAATACTGTTTGTAACTTTATTGTAACGGTTGCAAAGTTTAGCGTTTTGATTCATGAATCAAAACTAATTTTGTACCCGTATCTTTCATTAGTAAATCAATGGTGTTTTTATGGATAGAGTGGAAACGCTTTTGCAAAACTTACAACAACAATTTAAAGATGGCGCCACTGTTGGGCAGTTACTGGTTACAACACAAATGTTGCAGCATGAACTGGTACACCTTCAGCGCAATGAGCCTTTAAATAGCAAGGAAGCTATTGTAGTTTCAATGCCCAAACAAATAATACCGGCATTTATACCTGCAATTGAAGCGCCAATAACTGCAGAGGTGGAAAAAACGGTGGAAATGTTGCAGATAGATGAGGCTGAAGTTGAAGCTGAACTTGACGAAATAAAGCGCAATGCTGTAGCCATGCAACAAATGAATACCCATAGCAAACCTCACCTGCTATTTGATCTTGCAGATGATGACATACCAACTTTACCTCAGCAATCACCCGTATTACCCCTGGAAATAAACCATGTTATAGCTACTGAAGCTCCTTCTGTAAATGACATTTTAAATACCCCCGTTGCAGAAGTTAGTCATAGATTAACAGATACGCCGGTAAAAGATTTGAAAAAGGCAATCGGCATCAACGATCGTTATTTATATATCAACGAACTATTTCGGGGAGATGAGGTGATGTATGAACGTAGCATTAAAACCATCAATAGTTTTGCTATTTGGCCAGAGGCTGAATATTGGATACGCAGAGAATTAAAAACCAAATTGGGTTGGGTGGATGCCGAGCCAACAGTAATGCAATTTGATCAATTGGTTAAAAGACGTTTTTCCTGAATATAAGCCATCACTTTTTGGGTTGCACCCACTTTTGAGTAAACATATTTTTTTGCTGCTTCACTTTTTTCATGCAACAAATTTGTATCTGCCCATAATTTATCAAATACATTTTCTAATTCCAGTGCATTGTAAATACTTATTCCTGCACCACAATCTACCAGTTCTACGGCCTCCGCAAATTTTCCATAAACCGGTCCGTAAATTACGGGCTTACCATACACTGCTGGTTCCAATACATTGTGAATACCCTCTTCTCCAAAGCCGCCACCAATATAGGTTATATGAGCATAATGATAAAGCTTAGAAAGCATGCCTATGTTATCGATGATAAGTACATGGCTGGCAGCTGCAGGTTCGTTAGTTGTAATTGTACTGCTCGTTTCGGTCGTCGGTAGCCGGTAGTCAGTCGTCTCTCTTGCCCCTACTAACTCAGAATAAAACACAGCTCCTGCAAACTCTTTTTTTACCTCAGTCAAATTAGCTGCATCTATTTCATGCGGAGCAATAATAAATTTAATTTCCGGATGATTTCTTACATAATGTATCAGTTCCGCTTCATCATCTTCCCAAGTACTGCCTGCTACTATCACTTTGCTGTTACCACAAAAGTTCTCAATTAATGGCATTGGTTCAAATTGCGAAGCAATGGCTATCACCCTGTCGAACCTGGTATCACCTCCAATTGCTACATTATCCTTAATCCCTACTGATAACAATAACGATTTAGACGCCTCATTTTGTACAAAAATATGCGTAAAGCTTTGCAGCATTTTTCTCCACAGCCCGCCATACCATTTAAAAAACGGTTGGCTTTGCCGGAATAATCCCGAAACCATTAAAACAGGAATATTTTTCTTTTTAAGTTCTGTAAGATAAAAAAACCAAAACTCATATTTTACCCACAACACCAGGCAAGGGTTTATAGCCGCTATCATTTTTTTGGCATTCGATTTACTATCCATCGGCAGGTAAAAAATATAATCTGCACCCTTGTAATTTTTCATTGTTTCGTACCCGGAAGGAGAAAAAAAAGTAAGTGCAATTTTGTACTGAGGATATAGCTTTTTTATATTTTCCAACAGCGGCCTGCCCTGCTCAAATTCTCCCAGACTGGCGCAGTGCATCCATATAGTTTGTTGGGTAGTATCGGGCAAAGAAGGGAAATTTTTTCTCCCGGATATCCATTGGCTGGCCTTTGGACTCCAGTAGGCCACAATCCTTACCCCAATGGGATAACAGTAAATAAAAAGCAGATAAAATAATTTGCCCACCATAATAATTGTAACAAAGCTACTGGCTATTTTTCAATCATTCACTCATCGCTGGCTTTATAAGCCCTAAAGTTGCTGCTAACCTCCTAATTACTATCTTTGCACGCATTAAAAAAAACAACTATGAAGCCCTTACAAATGGTTGACACGAAATCTCAGTACCTTAAAATAAAGCCTGAAATAGATAATGCCGTAATAGAGGTATTAAACAGCTCAATGTTTATTGGCGGACCAGCCGTAAGTGAATTTGCCGATAATCTTGCAGCCTACCACCAGGTAAATCATGTAATTACCTGTGCCAATGGTACCGATGCTTTGCAAATAGCTATGATGGCCCTTGGTTTGCAACCAGGCGATGAAATTATCACTCCTTCCTTTACATATATAGCAACTGTTGAAACAGCAGCGCTACTTCGCTTGCAACCTGTTTTTGTGGAGGTTGATCCACAAACATTTTGTATCGATGTGGCTGCAATTGAAAAAGCTATTACTTCCAAAACAAAGGCAATAGTACCTGTACACTTATATGGCCATGCTGCTGATATGGAAAAAATTATGGCTATTGCAAAGGCACATAATTTATATATAATTGAAGACAATGCGCAAGGTATTGGCTGCGATTATACCTTTAGTGATGGCACAGTAAAAAAAACAGGAAGTATAGGGAATATTGGGTGTACTTCTTTTTATCCTTCTAAAAATTTGGGTGCATATGGGGATGGCGGTGCAATATTTACCAATGATGATGCGTTAGCTACCCAGCTAAAAATGATTGCATCACATGGTCAAAGCAGGCGATATTATCATGATGTGGTAGGCTGTAACTCGAGGTTAGATACCATACAGGCAGCTATTTTAAATATTAAATTGAAGCATCTGGACGAATATATAGCTGCACGTAGAAAAGCCGCCGGTTATTATGATAATGCATTTGCCAACCAGGCAAAAATTACCACTCCGTTCAGGGCAGCCTATAGCAACCATGTATTTCATCAATACACTTTATTGTTAAATGAGGTAGATAGAGATGGATTAAATGCGTTTCTTGCAAAAGAAGGTGTACCATCAATGATTTATTATCCGGTGCCTTGCCACAAGCAAAAAATGTTTGATGCATTTGGCGGCAACAGATTTCATTTGCCGGTTACCGATTGGCTAACAGAACGGGTAATTTCATTGCCGATGCACACAGAGTTGGATGAAGAACAGCAGGATTTTATAGTTTCTAAAGTACTATCATTTATAAAATAATTATCAACAATTTAAATTATGAAAATTGCAGTAATAGGAACAGGATATGTAGGTTTAGTAAGCGGCACCTGTTTTGCTGAAACAGGTAACCAGGTAACTTGTGTAGATATTGATAAAAACAAGATTGAGAAATTAGCTTCAGGTCAAATAACAATTTTTGAACCGGGATTGGAGAAACTCTTTTTACGTAATCAGAAAGAAAACCGACTCCGGTTTACAACTTCATTGGAAGAAGGTATTGAAGATGCAGAAATAATTTTTCTTGCCTTGCCAACTCCTCCCGGTGAAGATGGCAGCGCAGATTTGAAATATATTTTGGGTGTAGCAGAAGAGCTTGGAAAAATTATCAAAGAATATAAAGTAATAGTAGATAAAAGTACCGTGCCTGTGGGCACTGCTGATAAAGTACAGGCCGCCATTGCAAAAAATGCAACAGTAGATTTTGATGTTGTAAGTAATCCCGAGTTTTTGAGAGAAGGTGTAGCGGTGGAAGATTTTATGAAACCAAACAGGGTTGTAATTGGCACCACTTCCGAAAGAGCTAAAAAATTAATGAACGATTTGTACAAACCATTTGTTCGCCAGGGTAATCCATTGATTTTTATGGATAAAAGAAGTGCTGAGCTTACTAAATATGCTGCCAATTCTTTTCTGGCAACTAAAATTACTTTCATGAATGAGATTGCCAATTTGTGTGAGCTATTAGACGCAGATGTGGATATGGTAAGACGGGGCATGGGCACAGATGAAAGAATAGGAAGAAGATTTTTATTTCCTGGTATCGGTTATGGTGGCAGCTGCTTTCCAAAAGACGTACAGGCATTGGCCAAATCTTCCACTGAAGTAAAGTACGAATTTAAAATACTGGATGCGGTAATGGACGTAAATGAAAAACAAAAATTACATTTAATGCCCTTTATCAAATCATATTTCAACAATGATCTTGCAGGTAAAAAAATTGCTATCTGGGGCCTTGCATTTAAACCCAATACAGATGATATTAGAGAAGCCCCCGCATTATATATGATCAAAGATCTATTAGCTGCCGGAGCTACAGTATCCACTTTTGACCCTGAGGCAATGAAAAATGTAAAGCAACTACTGGGTGATGCAATTACTTTTGCAGATAGCCAGTACGATACTTTAAAAGATGCAGATGCGCTGGTAATTGCAACTGAATGGAGTGAGTTTAGAACACCTGATTTTGACAGAATATCTTCCATGCTTAAGAACAAAGCCATATTTGATGGTAGAAATTTATTTGATCTTAAACAGCTGGAAGATTTAGGGTATCATTATGTAAGTATTGGAAGAAGAGTTGTTACACAATAAGCTTAGTTTGTACAACAATATCATTATGTTGATATTTTTGGCAAGATAACCTCACAGTACAATTGCATAGTAAATTCGAAATTTTTATAAACAACAAACAATGTCTACAAAACGAATTTTAATAACCGGAGCAGCAGGCTTTTTAGGCTCGCATTTGTGCGATCGGTTTATTAAGGAAGGCTACCAGGTGGTAGGTATGGACAACCTTATTACCGGCGATCTTAAAAATATTGAGCACTTATTTAAACTAAAAGAATTTGAATTTTACCACCACGATGTATCAACCTATATACATGTATCTGGCAAATTGGATTACATATTAAATTTTGCCTCTCCTGCAAGCCCGATTGATTATCTTAAAATACCTATCCAAACATTAAAAGTTGGATCTTTAGGTACACATAATTGCCTCGGCCTTGCACTTGCAAAAAAAGCCCGGATATTGGTTGCAAGTACAAGCGAAGTTTACGGCGACCCTACTGTACATCCGCAGAATGAAGCATACTGGGGCAATGTAAACCCCGTTGGACCAAGAGGGGTATATGACGAAGCCAAACGTTTTCAGGAAGCAATGACGATGGCCTACCATACTTTTCATGGTTTGGAAACAAGAATTGTAAGAATATTTAATACTTATGGCCCAAGGATGCGGCTAAATGATGGAAGAGCGTTACCCGCTTTTATTGGGCAGGCACTGCGTGGTGAAGACCTTACCGTTTTTGGAGATGGTAGCCAAACCAGGAGTTTTTGTTATGTAGATGATTTGGTAGAAGGTATTTACCGGTTGTTACTAAGCGATTTTGCACAACCAGTTAATATTGGTAACCCGGATGAAATTTCTTTAAAAGATTTTGCACAAGAAATTATTAAACTTACCGGAACTGATCAAAAGATTGTATACAAACCTTTGCCTACCGATGACCCAAAACAACGGCAACCGGATATTACAAAAGCAAAACAATTATTAGGATGGGAACCAAAGGTTAGCAGGGAAGAAGGGTTAAAAATTACATACGAATATTTCAAATCTTTGCCAAAGAAAGATTTACATAAATTACCAAAAGAATTTATTTCACGAAATAAAGAGTCAAAAGCAGGAAGCCCGTTATAAGGGCTATCTGCTTTTTTAATTTCCCCGATAATAACATTTTACCACATAACACACTACTTAAAGCAATTTTAAATATCATGTACCAGCAGCTAATAGAAAAGAAAAATAAACTTGCCGTAATTGGATTGGGCTACGTTGGGCTTCCGATAGCACTCGAATTTGCAAAGAAAACTAAAGTAATAGGTTTTGATATCAACGCAAAAAGGGTGGAGATGATGCAGAACAGCATTGACCCCAGTCAGGAACTTGAAAAAGAAGCATTTGAAGGTTGCGATATTGAATTTACCAACGACCTTGAAGTGTTAAAGCAAGCAAACTTTTACATTGTAGCAGTACCTACCCCGGTAGATAAGCACAATGTGCCTGATTTAAATCCGGTACAAAGAGCCAGTGAAACCATTGGAAAAGTAATAAAGAAAGGTGATTACGTTGTATTTGAAAGTACGGTGTACCCGGGTTGTACCGAAGAGGACTGCTTACCAATAATTGAAAAATTATCAGGCCTAAAAAATATCATTGATTTTAAAACCGGTTATTCTCCTGAAAGAATAAACCCGGGTGATAAAGAGCATACCCTTGCTAAAATAATAAAAGTGGTAAGTGGCTGTGATGCTGAATCTTTGGATGTAGTGGCAAAAGTGTATGAGTTAGTAGTAACGGCTGGAGTGCATAGAGCATCCAGTATTAAAGTGGCAGAAGCTGCAAAAATTATTGAGAATACCCAGCGTGACCTCAATATTGCCTTAATGAATGAACTCTCCATCATTTTCGATAAAATGAACATCAACACATTTGAAGTGCTGGAAGCTGCCGGAACCAAATGGAACTTCCTGAAATTTCAACCAGGCCTGGTGGGCGGGCATTGTATTGGTGTAGATCCTTATTATTTAACCTACAAATCAAAACAGATGGGTTATGATAGCCAGGTAATTTTAGCTGGCAGAATTATTAACGATGGCATGGCAAGCCATATAGCTAAAAAAGTATTGCAACACATTATACTTAATAACGGTAATGTAAAAGATGCCAGGGTATTGGTAATGGGCGCTACATTTAAAGAAAATGTAAGTGACATCCGCAACAGTAAAGTAGCAGATGTGGTGAAAGAATTACAATCTTTTTCTTTAAACGTTCATGTAACAGACCCACATGCTGATAGTGATGAATTGATGCATGAATATGGTTTTGGACTAACCAACGAAATCTTGAAAGACTACGAAGCTGTGATTATAGCTGTACCACATAAAGCATATAAATTATTGGATGAAGCATATTTTGCCGGTATCACCAAACCAATGGCAATGATTGCCGACCTGAAAGGAACTTACAGAAACGAAATAAAAAACAGGCATTACTGGAGTTTGTAAAACCAGCAAAACTATTTGCCGGAAAACCAAAATAGGTTTGCTGAGTTAATTGATTGAAACAAGTAAAAAAGCCGCATTTAATTCAAACGGAAAAACACACTTTAGAACACGAAGCATGAGCAATCAATTTCATACAAAAGATTTAAGTAATAGTAATTTTTTAATTACCGGTGGCGCCGGGTTTATAGGCAGCCATATTGCAGAATACCTGCTACAAAACAACGCAAAAAAAGTACGGGTGCTGGATAATCTGGCCAATGGCAAACAAAGCAACCTTGATGTATTACAGCAATACAACGCTTTTGAATTTATTGAGGGCGATATCAGGAATGCAGAAACCTGTCAGCAGGCCTGCAGTGAAATGGACTATGTTAGTCACCAGGCTGCATTGGGTTCAGTGCCACGTTCTATTAAGGAACCGGTTTATTTTAACGAAGTAAATGTAGGTGGCTTTGTAAACATGCTTAAAGCTTCGGTTGATAACAACATCAAACAATTTGTTTACGCATCTTCTTCCTCAGTTTATGGCGATGAACCCACCTTACCAAAAATTGAAAGCAGAATTGGTAATTGCCTATCTCCGTATGCAGCCACAAAAAAAACAAATGAGTTATATGCACAGATATTTGCTGACGTTTATGGTATGAAACTGATGGGTTTCCGGTACTTCAATATTTTTGGCCCAAGGCAGGATCCTGATGGCGCTTATGCAGCTGTAATACCCCTGTTTGTAAAAGGAATTATGAAAAGACTGCCAGTGTATATTAACGGTGATGGTGAACAAACGAGAGATTTTACTTTTGTAGATAATGCCGTACAGGTAAATATAAAAGGCATGTTAACAGATAACCCTGAAGCCTTAAAGCAGGTGTACAATGTAGCAATTGGTGAAAATTTTTCAGTGAATTATTTATACAACCAGGTAAGGGAATACCTGCAAAGCGACTTTGAAGCAACTTACAGGGAACCAAGGGCCGGAGACATTAGGAATTCATTGGCCGATATTTCATTGGCGCAAAAATTACTGGCCTATCAGCCAACCAAAAAATTTGAGGAAGGACTAATAGAAACCATTAACTTTTTTAAAGCTACCTATGCTTAAGAATAGTTTAGGAAATAAGTAATTGTTAAAGTCATTCTCTTTTTAGAGTTTAGGAAGTTTAGCAGTTTAGGGAGTTTAGCAATTTAAATGAAGAGCTAAATACGAGGTATTAATAAGCGATATACCCACAAACAAAAGAAATTTTCAATTTAAAACATCTATTAATAATATGCCTTTTACTACAACCGCATTCCCCGGATTATTAATTTATGAACCCAAAGTTTTTGAAGATAGCCGTGGCTATTTTTTTGAAAGTTATAATGCAAATGCTTTTTTGGCGGGTGGCGTTGATATAAAATTTGTACAAGACAACCAGGCCAAATCCTGTTACGGTGTAATACGTGGTTTGCATTTTCAACTGGCGCCCCATGCACAAACTAAATTGATAAGAGCCTTAGCTGGCAGTATATTGGATGTAGTGGTAGATCTTAGACATGGTTCACCTACTTACGGCAAAGTATTTTCATTGGAATTATCTGCCGAAAACAAAAAGCAGTTGCTGGTACCAAAAGGCTTTGCGCATGGCTATTCAGTATTAAGTGACACCGCAGAAGTGTTGTATAAATGCGATGCATTTTATCACAAACAAAGTGAAGGTGGTATTTTATTCAATGATCCGGCATTAAATATCGATTGGCAAATACCTGCTGATAAAGCAATTGTTGCCGAAAAAGATATGGTACTTCCGGGGATAGAAAATCATACCAACAATTTTATTTTTGAACTTTGATTTTTGATGTGTGATTTCAGGGAATAGGTTGCGTATGTTTAATAAATAATAATTGTGTAACTGGTGGCAAATAAAACAATTTTAGTAACCGGGGCCAATGGCCAGTTGGGAAGAGAAATGCAGGTAATTGCAACAAATTATCCTGCCTATAATTTTTTATTTGTAACCAGAGAAGAATTGCCGATTGATGATATTGCAGCGGTACAGAATTATTTTGCTACTCATACAATTGATGTTTGTGTAAACTGTGCTGCCTATACCGCTGTTGACAAAGCAGAAACTGAAATTGAAAAAGCCAATGCTATTAACGGCACTGCAGTTGGTAACCTTGCTGCGCTTTGCAAACAATACAACGCCCTCTTAATTCATATCTCCACCGATTACGTATTTGATGGAACGGCTACAACTCCTTATCTAACCAATCATCCGGTTAGTCCGGTAAACGCATATGGTGCTTCCAAGCTATTAGGCGAACAACTGGCAATAAAAAACAACCCTGCTGCTATCATTATTCGTACCTCCTGGGTGTATTCTTCGTTTGGCAACAACTTTGTAAAAACAATGATGCGGTTGATGAAAGACAGGGACAGCTTGAATGTAGTAGCAGACCAGGACGGTTGCCCAACCTATGCCGCAGATCTGGCGGGCGCCATTATGCAAATTGTTGAACAACGTTCAACAATTTTAAACAATCTTCAACAACCTCCAACAACCTCCAACAACCTTCAACCATCTTCAACCGTCTTCCATTACTCCAACAAAGGAGCCATCAACTGGCACCAGTTTGCAGTTGCCATTAAAGAAATTAGCGGAAGTAATTGTGTGGTTAATCCAATACCATCATCTCAATATCCCACCCCCGCAAAGCGGCCGGGTTACTCAGTTATGGATACCAAAAAAATTGAGGGAACATTTAAAATCGCTATTCCTGAATGGAGAGATAGCCTGCAAAAATGTATGGCAATTTTGGCTCAATAAAAATTGCATAGAAAGCATTTTACTAATTATTTCACTAACCGAATTACAAAAATCAAACATCAAAGACCAAAGATCTATTCCTTGTTCCGCACATATACCAGCTTAATGTTTTTCTTTTCGGTTTCTCTTTTGTCAATTTCAAATTGAGGTAAGGAGTTAATTAAGGAAGTAAGTTTTTGAAAGCCGAAATTTCGTGGATCAAAATTGGGTTGTTTTTTCATTAGCAAGCCGCCAACTTCGCCCAAAAATGCCCAGCCATTTTCATCTGCCAGGTCGTCGATAGAAGTAGAAATAAGGTGAATGGTACTTTTATTAATTTTATCAATCGTTACTTTAGCAACAGCTTTTGCTTTTACGGGAGTACCAGGCACATCCGGTACCTCAGGGGTATCAGGAGTATCGGGAGTATCTGTATCTGCGGCAGTTGCAATTACCTCAATGTAAATAAATTTATCGCAGGCCACTATAAATGGGTTGGGTGTTTTCTTTTGCCCAATGCCGAACACTTTCATGCCCGCTTCTCTCAATCTTGTTGCCAGCCTTGTAAAATCACTATCGCTGGAAATAATACAGAAACCATCTACCTTACCGGAATACAGGATATCCATTGCATCAATAATCAAGGCGCTATCGCTGGAGTTTTTTCCTTTTGTATAACTGTATTGTTGAATGGGCGTAATGGCATTTTCCAGCAATACTTTTTTCCAACCGCTTACGGTAGGCTTTGTCCAATCAGCATAAATTCTTTTAAAAGTTGGGGTACCATATTTGGCAATTTCTTCCATCATTCCCTTTACGTTGCTATAGGGCACATTATCTGCATCTATCAACACAGCAAGTCGTATATCGTTTTGAATGTTCATACCACAAAGTAACTATTTTATTGATGTAGCTGTGCAAGGGATGCATTTCAATTGTGATCTTTATTTTGAAACCAGGGAATTAACAAGTCACCGTTAAGACGTTAAGACGTTGAATTAAAAAATGAAATAAAGCCGTCTCAACGCCTTAACGGCAAAACTAAGTAGACACTTGAAGCTATGACAAAATGAAACGCACTCGTGATGGTCAATTGAACTGCTGCCGGAAAAAATTTCAATAGCTTTGCCGGCATATGGAGCCATTTAATGTTGTCAATAAAATCATCATCACCTGCAGTAACCGCATTGCGCATTACCTGCAAAAAGAAACGGAAGAATTGGGATATAAGCCTGTGAGAGTTTTTAAAACGGGCGTAGAGTTGCAAGGAACTTTAAAAGATTGTATAAAATTAAACCTTAACCTGCGTTGTGCAAGTCAGGTACTTTTTTTAGTGCATCAATGCGAGGCAGCAACTGGCAATGATTTGTACAATGAGATGATTGAATTTCCATGGGAGAATATTATACCTGCCGATGGATTTTTTTCCATCACCAGCAATGTAGATAATGAGAGCATCAACAACAGTTTGTTTGCCAATGTAAAATTGAAAGATGCCATTGTTGACCGGTTCAGGAATCAAACAGGCAAGCGGCCAGACTCCGGTTCTGCTTTAGACAAAACAGTTATTCATTTGTACTGGAAAGAGGATGCAGTAGAAATATTTATTGATACCTCCGGCGAGACTTTATCAAAACATGGTTACCGAAAAATACCCGGCAAAGCACCCATGCTGGAGGCGCTTGCAGCTGCTACTTTACTGGCAACAAAATGGGATCGCAAATCTCCCTTTATTAATCCCATGTGTGGGTCATCTACCCTTGCAATAGAAGCAGCATTATTAGCCACCAACAGAAAGCCTGGTTTGTATAGAAATAATTATGCGTTTATGCACATTGTTGGTTACAATAAACCCATGTATGAAGCCGAAAAGCAAGAGCTACTCGACAATATTACCGAAGTACCGGAATTAAAAATTATAGCAACAGATATTAGCCAGGACGCCATTAATATTTCTAAAATAAACGCAGAGGCTGCCGGCGTAGAACAATTGATTGAATTTGCCGTTGGCGATTTTGAAACAACTACTGTTCCCGAAAATGAGCCGGGTGTTGTTTTTTTTAATCCGGAGTATGGAGATCGTTTAGGTGAAGAAGCTGCACTACAGGTTACCTACAAACGCATGGGCGATTTTATGAAGCAACAATGCAAGGGCTACACCGGTTACATTTTTACAGGCAATCTGGAACTGGCCAAAAAAATCGGACTTAAAGCAAGCAGACGTATAGAATTTTATACCAGCAAAATTGATTGCCGTCTGCTTGAGTATGACCTGTACAGCGGCAGCAGGAATAAAGATCTGTGATCTGTGATTTGTGAAGTTTGAATTGTACAGTTTGATTTATGAATAGCAGTGATAGTATTAGACTCGTCAAATAACTCCCCTTTAGGGGATGGGGGTATACACGATAACAACATGAAATGAAAGCACTTTTACAACAATATGCAGGGCACAATGCCTGGGCAAATTTACTGTTGACTGACACTATTAAACAATTACCTGAAGAGACTATTCAGCAGGAAATGCAGAGTAGTTTTGGATCTATTTTTAAAACAGTTTTACACTTACTGGATGCTGAGAGTATTTGGTGGCAACGAATAAAATTGCAGGAACATATAGAAAGACCCAGTGAAAATTTTACAGGTAATTTTGCAGCGTTGCAAAAACAATTACTGCAACAATCTGCACAGTACGAGCAATGGGTTGCTGCCGCTAATGAATTTCAATTGAAGCATGTATTTGCGTTTCAGCGCAGCAAAACAGAACAGTGCAAACAACCAATAGCAGAAACTTTACTGCATATTTTTAACCATGGCAGTTTCCACAGGGGCCAGTTGGTAACGTTGCTGAGGCAAGCAGGAGTTACAAAAATTCCTTCAACAGATTTCAACGCTTATTACCGGCAGCGGAAAAATCATCAGTCTAAAAAATAAAAAAATGCCCTAAATAGCGGGCATTTTTTTAATATAGTTTGATGAAGGGCCTTGCTAATCCCTGCTTCTTCCCAAATAAATCATTATGTATTGTGCCAGCATTGCAACCGAAGCCAATGCAGCCACCACATAGGTAAGTGCTGCCCATTTTAAAGCATCTGTTGCCTGTTCATGTTCTTTGTTACGGGTAATATTGGAAGTATTCAACCATTTTAATGCCCGGTTGGATGCATCAAATTCTACCGGCAAAGTAACCAGCGAAAATAATGTGGTTACTGCAAACAGTACGATACCGAATAACAACAAAGTTTGGTTACCCCCGCCAAAGCCCAACATGCCAAGACCTGCAATAATTACCCATTGTGAAAGCGTAGTACTGATTTGAACAACCGGCACCAACCTGCTCCTGAGCGTCAACATAGCGTATGCCGTAGCATGTTGCACCGCATGGCCGCATTCATGTGACGCTACTGCAGCGGCTGAAACATTTCTACCTGTATACACTTCTTCACTAAGATTGACCGTTTTTTTAATTGGGTCGTAATGATCGGATAAAAATCCAGGCACAGATGTAACCTGCACATCATAAATGCCACTGTCTTTCAGCATTTTTTCAGCCACTTCTTTACCACTTAAGCCAGATGATGTTGGTACCTCACTGTACTCTTTGAACTTATTTTTTAATCGTTGTTGTACTACTATACCAATTACCATAAATAGTACAGAAATTAATATTATTCCCATTGACATAAATATATTTTACTGGAAATGTACAAATGATAAGCCAATGTAAACGGCTGTCAAAAAGGCAATTATTACGTTGTAACTTTTGTTAAATAAAGATAAAGAGCGTTATGTTCAAAATAAAAGCACCCGAAAAAAATTCCGGGTGCAGCATAAACTGTACGTTATTCAGAAAGGGTTTAATCAAGCTTTCCCACCATATCTGCAGGTATTACCCATGCATCAAAATCTTCAGGAGTTACATACCCCAACTTAATCGCCATCTCCTTTAAAGTAGTACCTTCTTTATGTGCTTTTTGTGCAATTTCCGCAGCTTTGTAATAGCCAATTTTTGTATTGAGCGATGTTACCAACATTAAACTATTATCAACATGTTTTTTAATATTTGCTTCTATTGGCGCCAGACCTATGGCACATTTATCATTAAAACTAACACAGCCATCACCAAGTAACCTGGCACTGTGTAAGAAATTATAAATCATCACCGGCTTAAATACATTCAATTCAAAATGCCCCATGCTGCCGCCAATTCCGATAGCGACATCATTACCCATTACCTGTGCAGCGATCATGGTAAGTGCTTCACATTGCGTAGGATTTACTTTGCCAGGCATGATGGAAGAGCCTGGCTCATTATCAGGAATAAATATTTCACCGATGCCGCTTCGTGGCCCGCTGGATAACATACGGATATCATTGGCAATCTTCATTAAACTTACTGCCACTGTTTTCAATGCACCGTGAGCTTCCACGATGGCATCATGTGCTGCCAATGCTTCAAACTTATTTTCGGCAGTAATAAAAGGTAAACCTGTTAATGTAGCAATATGCTGTGCAACATTTTCTGAATAGTTGGGTGGCGTATTAATGCCGGTTCCCACTGCGGTACCACCTAAAGCCAGTTCACTTAAATGAGCCAATGTATTTTTAATTGCTTTTAATCCATGGTTTAGCTGACTTACATAACCGCTAAACTCCTGCCCTACAGTTAACGGTGTTGCATCCATAAAATGGGTACGGCCAATCTTAACCACATGCATGTATTCCTTGCTTTTGGCAGAAAGCGTATCCCTTAATTTTTCAATACCTGGTATAGTAGTTTCAATTAAAATTTTATAAGCAGCAATATGCATGGCTGTTGGGAAAGTATCATTGCTGCTTTGAGATTTGTTTACATCATCGTTGGGATGCAAAAACTTTTCTTTATCAGCCAGGTTACCGCCATTAATAACATGTCCACGATAGGCCACTACTTCATTCACATTCATATTGCTTTGTGTACCGCTGCCTGTTTGCCATACAACCAAAGGGAAATAATCATTCAACTTGTCTGCTAAAATCTCATCACAAACTTTACCAATGAGGTCACTTTTCTCCTGAGATAATACACCTGCATCGAGATTGGTAAGTGCAGCTGCTTTTTTTAAATAGGCAAATGCCTTAATAATTTCTTTGGGCATTTTATTAATGTCTTGCGCAATTTTAAAGTTATCGATGCTGCGTTGGGTTTGTGCTCCGTAATAAGCATCCACAGGCACTTTTACTTCCCCCATGGTGTCTTTTTCTATTCTGTATTCCATATGTTTTTTTGTTTTATTTAATACTGTAAAGGTAACCCAGTAAACCAATTTTTTAAATAAAAAAACAGCCTTCTAAACAAAGGCAGTAAAAATAAAATGTATACTTTTTTCAAATGGCTACAAGCCTGTGGGCTGTGAGATACAAGTGTCGCTTATAAATAACATTCTGTTGTTAATTATAGAAAAAAAATTGCACTTGTTACGTTGAATACACTCAACGTAACTTGTTTTTCAATAACAACACTTACTCCTTATACTTAATTTATGTTTTGGGAATTAAAATTTTGTGCTCATAAGCCCATTTCACCAATGTAAGAACATTGTTGGTTCCGGTTTTTCTAAAGATATTTTTTCGGTGGGTTTCTACTGTATGGGTTGATATAAAAAGGGCAGCGGCAATATCTTTATTACTAAGATCTTTTTCAATTAAAGCTATCAATTGTTTTTCCCGGTTTGTAATACGTGTGGAGAAAATATCCTGACGCATATCTGCATACAGGGCCAATTCTTTCAAAACATCTTCCTGAAAGCAGGTACCTCCGTTGTAAACTTTGGCTATTGCATTGGCAAGCTCGGTTGCATTGGTTTGCTTGAGCATAAAACCAGCAATTGCCGATTCATTGATCATTTGCTCAACAACATCGGCCTGCCCACTCATGCTTAGTGCAATTATTTTTATTGATGGAAAATTAACTTTAACAGCCCTGGCTAATTCTACGCCATTCATACCTGGCATCATTACATCGGTTAATAAAATATCCACTGCAGTATTTTGTAATAATTGCAACATTTTTTCTCCCTCGTTTGCAGTAGCGGCTATTTCAAGTAAAGGATGCTCTTTTAATAAAGCAATCAGTCCATCAATAATTATTTGATGGTCATCTACAATGGCTATTTTTATCTTTTTTTCCATCATCATTTATTGTGAGCGATGTGTATGGCTACTACAGTACCATTACCCGGGCTGCTATCCCAGTGAACAGTTCCTTTTAAAAACGAAATTCTGCTACGGATATTTTGCAACCCCAGCCCATCATCATTTTCATTAATTAAAGTTGTATCAAATCCTTTACCGTTGTCTTCAATTAAAAGATCTATACCGTCATCAGAATTATTAATGGAAATATCCAGTTCTGTAGCTTCCGCATGTTTAATACAGTTGTTTACACATTCCTGTATTACACGATATAAAATGGTTTCAGTTATGCTGTTCAGGCCGGTTTGCAACCCCTCGGATTGCAATCTGATTAACAAAACCGACTTGTCAATTTGTTGAGTAAATTCTCTTACTGCATTTATCAAACCCCTTTTTAGTAAGGCATTGGGCATCATATTGTGACTAACCTGTCTTACTTCTTTACAACTTTCGCCTACCAGCAAAGTTGTTTTACCAAGCAACTGCTGCTGTTCGTTACCGGCTGAAGTGAGCTGTTTTTCCAGCACCTGCAGGTTAATCCATGCAGCTGTCATTAACTGACCTATCCCATCGTGCAAATCTGCTGCTATGCGTTTTCTTTCTTTTTCTTCTGCCGTTAAAATATTGATTGTGGCAGCTTCCCTTTGTTGCAACAACGTATCCTGTAATTCCTTTTCTTTTTTTAATTTGTACCTGCGGTAAAATAAATACCCTGTAAACAGCAGGAATAAAAAAACAATAATTCCACCAATAATTACCAGCCGTTGTTTTAATAACCGGCTTTCCTGCAAGGTGATAATCTGCTGTTTTTTCTCAGATTCGTATTTAATATTTACTTCGTTTATCTGTTTACTATTTTCAGTATTTAAGTATTTCTCATTTTCAGTGAATTTAATTTTTTGCCAGTAATAAGCCGAGTCAAGATTTTTTATTTCAAAAAACGCATCCGCCAGGTTATCAGCTGCCGACACTATTAGATATTGTGCAGGTATTTCTTTCGCAATTTGTAACCCCAGATAACTATACGCAATTACATTATTAAACCTTTTTAATTTTAAATTAACGCTGCCAATATTGATATAGCTTGCTGCAAGAATATATTTATTGCCAATTTTTTTTTCAATTTCAACAACTTTAAAATAGTTGTCCAGTGCCTCTTGATACGCACCTTTTGTTTTGTAAACTATCCCAAGATTGTTGTAACCTATGGCAACGTGGTTACTATCAGACAACGACTTGTAAATATTAATTGCCTTGTTGTATTCTATGATGGCACTGTCTGGCTTATTGGTCATTTCCAGAAGTATTGCCTTATTATTATAAAAATTACCTACTACCTTTTTATCCAGAATTTTATCAATCGATTTTTCTGCCGTATTAATGTATTTAATTGCCAGGGGAAAATTATTTTGCTCCCTGTATATTCCGCTGATACTTATTGCTGCCTGAACAATTAAATTGAGATCATTATTTTCAACAGCAATTTTTTCAAAACGGATATACTCATTTAACGCTAACGGAAGGTTGCCTTTGTTAAGTTCTATGTGCCCCAGTAAATTATAAATGTCTGATTCAAGTTTGTAGGGGATTTTTTTATGACTTAAAATCACTTTCAAAATCAATGCTGCGGAATCGTCTTTGGAAGCTTCATAAAATTTCTTTGACTGTAAATAAAGCGCTTCGTCATTTTGGGCAAATGAAATACTTACAATGAAAAAGTTTAGAAACGCAAAACAGAAAGGCTTCATTATACTGGAGTTTGCAGGAGGTTTGAAGAGGTAATGTAATTAAGCCTAAAAATAGTCTTTTAAAAAATTAGGCTGAGATATTTATTTGCCGGTAAAAACAGCTTTTCGTTTTTCTAAAAATGCAGTGGTTCCTTCTTTCATATCTTCTGTAACAAAGCAGGCTCCAAAGGCACTTATTTCTGCTGCGTAGCCGTTGATGGTTTCGTCGAAAACAGCATTGGCCGCTTCAATACATTTACTTACGGCAATGGGTGCTTTGGCGTTAATTATTTGCAGGATAGCTGTTGCCTGATTTAGCAAGTCTGCTGCAGGTACCACATAATTTACCAGGCCGTATTGTAAAGCAGTATTGGCATCTATCATTGAGCCTGTTATTAATAATTCAATGGCTCTTCCTTTGCCAACCAGTTGTGTTAGCCTTTGTGTACCGCCATAACCGGGTAACAGGCCAAGGTTAACTTCCGGCTGACCAAATTTGGCACTATCGCTTGCGATGCGAAAATGACAAGCCATCGCCAGCTCACAACCGCCGCCCAATGCAAACCCATTTACAGCTGCAATTATGGGCTTTTTACTTTGCTCAATTTTAAAGAAAATATCCTGACCTCGTTTTGCAAGGGCCATCGCAGCTTCCTTTGTTAGTCCGGCAAACTCGGTGATATCTGCACCGGCAACAAATGCTTTTACGCCGGCTCCAGTAATGACGGCAGACTTAATTGCAGGGTTGTTATTAACCTCATCTACTGCATTGCTGATATCTGTAAAAACAGCTTTATTCAATGCATTTAATTTGTCCGGACGGTTAATGGTAATAGTTAGTATGCCATTTTCAAGTTCAGTAAGCAAGGTGGAGTAAGTCATAAATTTTATTTAAGGTTGCGTAATTTTTCTAATTGGGAGATATCCCATAAATCTTTAGGTCGACGGAAGAATAATTTTGTTTCTTTTAAAAATTCATAAGAAACCAACCGCAATTCAATTCCATCATGTAAAAGATGCAACGAGCTGTCATTTTCTGCTTCATTAAAATTTAGTTTATGATGTACAATGGTTATAACATCAATCACATTTGGTCTTGAACCAAGTGAACACATGAAGTAAGTAGTGAAATCTTCTTTCCTTAAATCAGCTAATTCACTTTCCGTGTAGCCCATACAAAGCATGGTATTAAAAAAAGAATTCTTATTGTCATTTGTTGGGGCAATCCAGATATCGAGGTCTTCGGTCATCCGATGGTATCCGTAATAATTTACTGCATATCCTCCAATACACAAATACCTCAATTTATTTTTTTGAGCACATCTCAAAAAGCTTAAAAATTCAGGATGTTCTATATCCATTGGGAAAGCGTTTATAAATCGTTATTTTTTTTTCTGAAGGATGAAGAAAGGCACTATTGTTTTTTTTCTGTAATTCAGCAAGTGCCTGTAGCCTTTCCGATGGATTTTTTAAAAAAAAATATTCCAGAAAATACCGCTCCTGTTCCTCGAATGATTTAAATATTTGAATTCTTTTTTCCATATACAAATTTAAAAATTCCTGTGTTCCTTTACCCATTCAGTAATATAACCTGCAATATCGGTAGTGGTAGTTCCTGGCGGAAATAATTTACCTACTCCCATATTGTTAAGTTCCACCATGTCCTCATCAGGTATAATGCCGCCGCCTGTTAGCAGCACATCGTTCATTTCTTTTTCCTTCATTAATTTAATCACTTTTGGAAAAACGGTACTGTGTGCTCCGCTTAAGATGCTGATACCAATGGCATCTACATCTTCCTGCAAAGCAGCATTTACCACCATTTCGGGTGTTTGACGCAGACCGGTATAAATAACTTCCATCCCTGCATCTCTTAATGCGGTGGCAATTATTTTGGCACCACGGTCATGGCCATCCAATCCCACTTTTGCTACTAACACTCTGATAGGTCTGCTCATAAATTAATTATTTCAAAAAGAATTACTGCAATAATGACAATGCATTTTCAATTCGGCTGATGGTTTCTTCCTTTCCAATCATTGCAGCTATTTCAAATACGCCTGGACCAAATTTTCCACCTACCAACATAATTCTCAAAGGCCCCATTAATTCGCCTGGCTTTAATTGATTCACAGCTGCAATCTCTTTAAATTCCTTTTCCAATTCTGTATGTTCCCAGGAAGTTGAAAGTTGATAAGCTCTTATCAATTCTACAAAAAACAGGTTTTTATGCTCACTCCATTTTGCCTTGATATCAGCAACATCGATACTAACAGGTGGCTGAAAAAAGAAAGATCCCTGTGTATAAAAATCTGGCAATAAGGTGCAGCGTCCTTTTACCAGGTTGAGTACTTTTTTAAAATAACCGGCATCACTTACATCAACACCCTTTGATTCAAAAATGACTTTTACTCTATCCTCATAATTACTAATATCCAGTTTTTGAATCCACTGATGATTGTACCATTTAGCCTTTTCAAAATCAAATTTGGCTCCGCCTTTATGCACTTTTTCTATGCTGAACTTTTCAACCAATTCTTCCAACGAAAATATTTCCTGCTCAGAACCATCATTCCAACCAAGTACTGCCAGCAGGTTTATAAATGCCTCGGGTAAAAAACCTATTTCTTTAAACCCTTTGGTAATTTCTTTTGTGGCAGGATCTTGCCAATCCATTGCATACACCGGGAAACCAAGGCGATCTCCATCCCGTTTACTCAATTTCCCATTTCCATCGGGTTTTAAAATTAAGGGAAGATGCGCCCATTGAGGCATTTCATCCAAGCCAAACAAATGTTTCCACAATAAAATATGCACCGGCGCACTCGGCAACCATTCCTCCCCCCGGAAAGCATGGCTTATCTTCATTAAGTAATCATCCACCACTACAGCCAGGTGATAAGTTGGCATACCATCAGCCTTCAGTAATACCTTATCATCTACATTGTTGCTGTCAAATTCAATATCGCCCCGTATCATATCCGTAAAAGGAATTAGCTCATTTGCATTTACTTTAATTCTAATTACGTATGGGGTTTCTTTGTCTAGCAATGCCTGTGTTTCTTCAGGTAGTAACCGCAGTGAATTATTCATTTGCATGCGTATCCTTTGGTCGTATTGCAAACTGCTGCTGCCACTGGCTCTTAGCTTTTCTCTCATAGTATCCAGTTCATCAGTAGTATCAAAAGCATAATAAGCATGCCCCTCATTAACCAACTGCTCCGCATATTGCCGATACGAAGATTTTCTTTCGCTTTGCCTGTAAGGTTCATAATCACCACCATGCAGCACACTTTCATCAGGCGTAAGGCCACACCAGTTTAAACAGTCGAAAATGTAGGCTTCTGCACCTTCCACAAATCTTGTCTGGTCAGTATCTTCTACTCTTACTATAAAATCACCCCCATGTTTTTTGGCAAATAAATAATTGAACAAAACGGTTCGTACACCGCCTAAATGCAGCCCTCCTGTTGGGCTTGGTGCAAACCTTACTCTTACTTTATTAAACATATTGTAAAGATACAAGCCATCTGCCACCTCCCCAACAATAACTAATTCGTAATTTGCCGCATGTTGTATCTGGTAAAAACCCCCTGGTGGCTGCAAAAACTTTACCCGGAATGTACCTGGCAGTTGCCGGGTAAGGAAAAAATAATCTATTTAAGTTTTGATGATGGCCCTCATCCAACGGCAACGCCGTTTGTTTTGGATGAGCTAAAAAAACAGGAGGCGAAGGGTACTTTTTTTTGCATTGGGAAAAATGTGCAGGAAAACACTGCAATTTATCAACGTATTTTAGATGAAGGGCATGCCGTTGGTAACCATACCCACCAGCATTTAAATGGATGGAAAACCCCCGAAGATGCTTACCTGGAAGATATTGTTACAGCCGGTAAATTGATTACTGCTAATTTATTCAGACCACCTTATGGTAAAGCCACCAAGGCTCAATTAAAAAAATTATCAGCCTCGCCCTATCTGTTATCGCCAGTAATGTGGACGGTATTAAGTGGAGATTTTGATACATATATATCAAAAGAAAAGTGCCTGAATAATGTGCTCCATAAAACTAACAGGGGATCCATCGTTGTATTTCATGATAGCGAGAAAGCTTTTGAAAAACTACAATTTGTTTTACCACAGGTTTTATCCTTTTTTACTGAAAAAGGGTATCAATTTAAACCAATTAAAATATAATGAAAAAATTTGGAAAGATGAAAACCAGAAAGTTAGGTGCAAAAAATTGGGCCTGAGTAGAAACTCTGGCCCGTTTTTAATCCGTACCCTATGAAAACTGTTCGCAATGTACAGTATTTTTTGAACTTGCCAAATAAATTTTTAACAATTTTTTTATTTTGAAATATAACACGTTATTGAAACAGTCCTGTATTGGATTTGAGTATTACATTCTGTGTTTACAATAACTAATTTAAGTGCTGCTTTAACTACTTAAAATAGCTATTTTTATGAGCTTAGCGGATTAAACAATTAAAGAAATATTTATTACAGAAATGATATTAATAGATACACATTGCCATCTTTATGATGAGGAACTGGCTGCAGATACTGCTGCAGTTATAGAAAGAGCCACTGCGGCAGGCGTTCAAAAGTTCTACCTGCCCGGTATAGATAGTAATGCTATTACTGCTATGTTATCACTGGAAAAAAAATTCCCTGGCAAGTGCATTGCCATGATGGGACTGCACCCCTGTTATGTAAAAGAGAACTTTAAAGAAGAACTAGAAATAGTAGCCAATTGGCTTGCAAAAAGAAAATTTGCTGCAGTAGGAGAAATTGGGCTAGACTATTACTGGGATACAAGTTTTGTAAAAGAACAGCAGGAAGCCTTTAGAACGCAAATAGAATGGTCGATACAATACGATCTACCAATTGTAATTCATACCCGCAATGCCATGCAGGAAACCATCAACATTGTAAAAGAATATACCTCTAAGGGCGTAAGAGGGATATTCCATTGCTTTGGTGGCAGTTACGAAACCGCTAATGAAATAATAAAAGCAGGGTTTTACCTTGGTATTGGAGGCGTACTAACCTACAAAAAAGCCGGACTTGCTGAAGTATTGCAGCAAATAGACCTTGCGCATCTGGTGCTGGAAACCGATGCACCCTATTTAACCCCGGTTCCTTTTAGGGGCAAGAGAAATGAAAGCAGCTATCTCTCCTACATTACAGCAAGGCTAGCTGAAGTAAAAAATGTATCGCAGGAAGAAGTTGCTGCCATCACAACAGCTAATGCACAAAAAATATTCGGCTTATAAATGTTGAACCTGTATTTTTGCCATCCGAAAAAATTGGAGAGTTGTCCGAGTGGTTGAAGGAGTCCCGAAAGCATTCGGGAGAAAGTGTATATGGGGAACTTTATCAAGAGGCAATTAAATTGATTTGTATTTTATAAAAAATGGAGAGTTGTCCGAGTGGTTGAAGGAGTCCCGAAAGCATTCGGGAGAAAGTGTATATAAGGGTAACTATATTAAAAGAATGTTCTAATAATTAGTAATGACAACTGGAGAGTTGTCCGAGTGGTTGAAGGAGCACGCCTGGAAAGTGTGTATATGGGAAACTGTATCAAGAGTTCGAATCTCGTACTCTCCGCAAAACGATAGCTATGGAAAATAGCAACGCTTCATTTTATGTTTATATCCTTCAAAGTTTGAAGGATTTTTCTTTTTACATTGGGCAATGTGACGATCTTGATTGCAGAATGAGCAAGCATTTTGATGGAATGAGTAAATATACAGCATCCAAAAGACCTTTACGATTGGTGTATTTTGAGGTTCATCCAAATCGCTCAGCAGCTATCAAAAGAGAAAGAGAAATTAAGCTCAAAAAAAGCAGAATGTATCTTGAATGGCTAATTAAAGAATGGAAAACTGTTTCCATCCAACGGCCGGGTTTCAATGAGTCCTGACAGCTTTCGGAAAAAAGTGTGTGTTTGGTATGGGAAACTGTATCAAGAGGAAATAAGCTGATTTGTAATTAATAAAAATTGGAGAGTTATCCGAGGGGTTGAAGGAGCACGCCTGGAAAGTGTGTATATGGGAAACTGTATCAAGAGTTCGAATCTCTTACTCTCCGCAAAACAGTATCAAAAATTACTGAAAAGCTATAATCTAAACCGTTATAGCTTTTCGTTTTTTTAGCTTATTTCCCAAAATAAGCAACTTTTATCAATAAGAAAGAGAGTAATCAGGGCGTTGAAAAACTATCAAATCGTACTGAAAGAATTTCCACAAATATCATTTCGGGTTCGTAATACTGCGTCTTTTTTTAAAAAAAGTAAAGATGTATTAACGAAAAATTTGATAAAACACATTGATGTATTATTAAATATTAAAATTATTTGTCTACCCCCAACATCGCTCATAAATTGACAACTCCCTATCGATTTTTTAATAATTATTCAGAATAACCTACTGATAGCTAACATTTATCAAAAAAATGAACAACATCATTAAAAATTTATAAAAAAGAAAAAGAAAATAAGTATCTCATAACAATTGTGGGTTTCCGAATGTTATTTTGCTGAAAATTAACTAAACCAATACATTATGAAGAAACTTGTTTACTTGTGTTTTCTCCTATTGCCTTTTGTGAACGGAGTATTTGCGCAACGGACTGTTACAGGGAAAGTAACAGATGATAAAGATGGTACACCAATCCCGGGTGTTTCAATCTTAAGTAAGGGAACCAATACTGGTACAACATCTGGCAACAATGGTGAATTTAAATTAACCCTATCTGCCGATGCTAAAGCCATAGTTGTATCTGCTTTAGGTTATGCTACTGTTGAGCTTTCTACAGGCAACAAAAGTATCTTCAACATTGCTCTTGTTCCATCAAACAAAAATTTACAAGAGGTAGTTGTTACCGGATACCAGATTCGTAAAAAGAGGGACGAAGGTGGAGCCATATCTTCTGTAAAAGGGAAAGAAATTGCCAATTTGCCCAATACATCTGTAGACAGAGCGCTGCAGGGACGTGCAGCGGGAG
Source organism: Chitinophagales bacterium (assembly GCA_038320245.1). Taxonomy (GTDB): domain Bacteria; phylum Bacteroidota; class Bacteroidia; order Chitinophagales; family Chitinophagaceae; genus Ferruginibacter. Next base: position 40,300 of record JBBQEA010000008.1, read on the forward strand.
TTTTAGTTCAGGCAAACAATGGTATTCCGGGTGGTGCAATAAACGTAAGAATCCGGGGAACAGGATCTTACCTTGCCGGCAACCAGCCTTTATATGTAGTTGATGGTGTTCAACTGAATACCAGAACCGACGGTTCCTTTACTCAAAATAATCCGCTTGCTTTTTTAAATCCAAACGATATAGAAAGTATTGATGTATTGAAGGATGCAGCAAGTGGCGCAATTTATGGTTCTCAGGCTGCCAATGGCGTAGTGCTTATAACAACCAAAAAAGGCAAAGCAGGTAAAACTAAATTTAGCTTCAACTCTTTTATGGGAACTGCCAATCCGATAAAAAAGTTTGAAGTACTGAATACGCAACAATATATTGATGCAAGAACCCAGGCAGCTTTTAATGCTAACAGCAATACAACGGTGGGCTACTCAATTTTAAATGCCAAGCGCTCCATTTTAGGTGAACTTGCAAATGCAACTGGTGTAAGTTCTGCTACAATTAACGCTTTCACTTTGGCACAGGCAGATTCTATGATTGCTTCATTACCGTCTTATAACTGGCAGGATCTTGCACTAAAAAAAGGTACTATTCGCAATTATGATTTAAGTATGAGCGGTGGTAATGACAAAACAACTTTTTATCTTGGTGTATCCAATACTTTTCAAAGCACCATTATTAATAAAGTAGATTTTAACAGGTTTGCACTCAATTCTGATATTACGCATAAGGCAACAGATAAACTAACCATTGCTACAAAAATAAGCCTGAGTACTTTTGAACAAAAGGTTCCTTTTGGAGTTAGCGGATCGTTTTTAGGGAGCCCAATATTTGCAGGCTCTCTCATACTGCCGGTTAACCCTCTTCGCAATGCCGATAATACTTATTTTGGCCTACCTCCAACGCAATCTTTTGCAGGAGTTTTAAACCAAAATATTGTTGCGGTAAACGATTACAACTCTGGTATACAGCGTACCAACCAATTGATTGGTGCTTTTACTGCTGATTACAAAATAAACAACTGGTTAAATTTCCGTTCATTTTTCTCTCTTGATTATCGTTTAGTACAAGGTAATCTTTACAGGGATCCAAGAACAAATGACGGTTTTGGAATAAGAGGTCGTGGAACAGTAGAAAGCAATTGGAACACTAACTTTTTAACTACCCAAACCATTAATTTCAATAAAACTTTTAATAAAAGTAAAGTTGACGGTTTACTTGGTGTAGAATATCGCCGGGATATAAATGAATCAATCAGCGCCGCTGGTATTGGCTTTCCGTCGTATCAGTTTACAACTATTAATGCTGCTGCAACTGCCGAAACGGTGGGTCAGGCATGGACTGGTTTTAAAAGATCCGGAGTTTTTGGTCGTGTAAACTATGGCTATGACGATCGCTTTGCTTTATCTGCAATCCTTCGTCGAGACGGATCCAGCCGTTTTGGTGCGAACAATACTTTTGGATGGTTTCCAAGTGTAATTGCGTTGTGGAATGTAGATAATGAGAAGTTTATGGATGAAGTAAAATGGATTAGTACACTGCGTTTAAGAGGCTCATGGGGGCAAACTGGTGGTGATCAAATTGGCAACTTTGATTCCAGATCACTTTTTGGATCTGGTTTGCAATACAATCAATCTGCTGGTATAAATTATACACAGTTGGGTAATCCGGATATTAAATGGGAAAGAAATCAAACAATTAACCTTGGCTTAGACTATGGATTTTTAAATAACCGTATTAGTGGTTCGGTAGAAGTTTACCAACGTTTAACAAACGATTTGTTGCTTCCTCGCCCTGTAACCTGGCAAACAGGTGTTTCAAGCTTTACAC
>JBBQEA010000009.1:0-41129 GCA_038320245.1 Chitinophagales bacterium
GATGTGCCGTATATCGAAAGGAATGCCGAATGCTTTACCAATAAAACCTGCCATACCCAAAAAGAATCCCAGGGAAATATTTCCTATTAAAGATCCCAGGTTATTTTCTATATAATGAACAATTCTATACCTGCGCTTTTCATTAACACTTCTTTTAAAAACGATGGAACTACGCATTCGTTCGGCAATTTTACCATACACTACATAGTTTTCTACAAAGCCTGCTATCAGCCCGCTTGCAAATAAAAAGAAACCTGTAAAGCAAGCATATAAAAGCCCAAGACTGTGAAATGGTTGCTGATTGGTTAATAATTGTTGTGCAGCTGCGCCTTCTGCAATTTTAGTACCGGTGGCGGCAAAAAATAACCATGCCAGCAAATAAGTTAATGGAAATACAATTAATAAATTGCCCGTGAAAGAAGCTAGTTGTGTGCGGCTTACTCGGGCAATGGTAATTGCAAGATTTCTTAAATCCGGTTGGTCACCAATTTTTTGTGCATCGAATGAACTGGCTACATTATTGGCGGTATAGGCCGGTTGCTTTGTAGCCAGCGTTGAGCCTGTTTCCTGAATTAAAATAAAGCCAAGCGAATAATTGGTGCTATACAAAAAGCCTTGCCAAAAAGGCGCTATAGTCATTTTGCTTAGCAGGTTTTTTATAATTGCAATAAAAGAAATAATAACGCCACCACCCATAGAACTGCGGAACATTTGCCAGAATTCTTTTCGGGTGGTAGTAATAAACTTTTCACCGGTACGGCCACCATGCTCTGCAATCTGGTAGGCAAGAAAGCCTGTGTTTTCGCTTACAAATTCTTTTAGAGAATTTTTGGTGTTTTCATTGTACACAACAGTTGTAAAATATTCTACAAAACGTTCGGTATTAAAACTATTGTCTGTATCCAATACATCCAGAATAATAAATAACCGATCAATCATTTGTTGAAGCCTGGTAAGAATATAGGTTTGTGCAAGGCTGGTGCCGTATTGCATGCGCTGTTCTTTAATCCATTGAATGCTTTGGTTGCAGTTGTACAGTGTTTCGGTAATGTTTTCAACAAGGGAACGTTTTGTTTCCATGGAGCCATTACCCTGTAATTGCGGCATCAGTTCATTTATCAACCTGTTTTGTTCAAGGAATGGAAATACGGCATCATTGAAATTTTCAAAGCGTTGCGTAATTTCTTTCTCTAAGCCAAGCGTTACAATGCGGTAGCTAAGCAATTGCAATGATTGGGCAAATTGTTTTAACAGGGATGGTTCCGTAAGATTAATCTGTATGCCGAGGCCTTCAAAAAACTGTACCCATAAATTTTTATCTACAGCTTTTACCCACAGAAAGTCATGTTTTTTGTAAAATATTTTATTAATTACAAACAAAAAATTGTCAGGCGTTTGTAACTCCGGTAATATTTTGTGTTTTAGTTTTCCGGTAAGCTCCTGCACAAAACCACGACTGCTTACAATCCCATTTTCTGTAAGTGCTGTTACAATATTGGTATGTAAAAATTGTGTGAGCAGCGCTTTACGTAAAGAAAAAAGCGAAGTCCTGTCCTGAGAAATCTGGTAAAGCAGGGCCTTAAACCTTAGTTCGGCCTGTGCAAAATCTTTGGGTTTATCCGGCCGTATTTTAGCCATTAACTCCACCAAAAATTCAAGGCTTCGGTTGGGTGAATGCAGTGGCAAAACCACAGCCTGTTGGCGGGCGGTAGTTGCAGCTGTTGCATCTTTCCTTTTTCTCGATAACCGAAGCATATAAAAAAATGTAATTAAAATGGAATAACGCTAATGTGCAATAAAATATATATCCTAGACAAATTTTGTTATTGAAATGTTGCACCGCTATTTAATTGATTAAAATTTCGGCTTACATTTGTCATTATTATGTTAGCATCTACTTCAATACAATACGAGCAGGAGATTGATACACTTATAGTAGACGGAAACTATTGCTCGTTAGTTTGCTGGAACGATGATATAAATACCTTTGAATGGGTAATTGAAAGTTTGATAGACATTTGCGGCCATACAAAAGAACAGGCTGAGCAATGTGCTATTATCATCGACAGCAAAGGGAAATATGCTGTAAAAGAAGGCAGCTACGAATTGCTAAAACCAATGTGCGATGCCATTACCGATCGGGGCATTAATGCTACGGTGGAGGTGATGTCCAATTAGTTTTGGTTCAACCCTTATTCCAACCTCAATACTCATTTTCCAATGTTTATTCTTGATAAGCGGATTCAGTTTCCATCAGTTGATACTGCTGACGAAGACGGCCTTGTGGCTATTGGCGGAGACCTCAGTACTGAGCGTTTGTTGCTTGCTTATCGCAGTGGTATTTTTCCCTGGTACAGCCAGGAGGAGCCCATAGTTTGGTGGAGTCCCAATCCACGTTGTGTGCTTTTGCCTACCAATTTAAAAATCAGTAAGAGCATGCAAACTGTGCTCAATAACGGCAGGTTTCGCTTTACCAGCAACCGTGCTTTTAATACTGTAATAGAAAACTGTAAACAGGTAAATACGCAAAAGCACAATGGCTCCTGGATTAACAATGATATCATTGAAGCCTATACAATTTTGCATACGCTTGGCCATGCACACAGTGCAGAAGCCTGGCAGGATGGAGTTTTGGTTGGTGGCCTTTATGGCATCCGGCTAGGCAATATTTTTTTTGGTGAAAGCATGTTTAGCAAAGTAAGCAATGCAAGCAAGTTTGCGTTTATTCTTTATATTCAGCAACTTCAAAAAGACGGGGTGGTTTTAATAGATTGCCAGCAAGCAACCGCTCACCTGCAAAGCCTCGGCGCCACACTGATGGAAAGAAGTGATTTTATAAAGGCATTGGATAAAAATTGTTGATAGCCGAAGTACTATATGTCCAGCCCAATTCTGATGTTTGCTTTAAGGGTAGAAATTTGCTGTTTGTTAAGTTTTCCAAGTTTCGCCATCCATTTTTTGTAAACTCAAAATTCCTAAAAAAGAACTTTTATAATTTCAATTGGCGAGTTTTACCTTTCTTCAATTGATTTATTGAATCATGAAGTTGTTGCCTGTTAGCCGAAGTTGATAGCAGATGTGCAGTTTCATTAAGTGAGTTACATTCTTTCATTGATAGGATTACGACCGCGTCATCTTCTGTAGTTCTCGAAACAACAAGAACATCAGAAGACTTAGATACATCGTCTAAATATTTTTTCATATTATTTTTTAGTTGAGTTATTGAAACAGCTTGCATAATTTAAAAATTTTGTACGTGTAAATGTACAAATACCGGAAGTTTAAATGATTGAATCAACGCTCTTTTAGAGGGAATGCTTAGCAATTGCTTTCGCCCTGCGTTTTGTATTGAAGAAAGGCAGGATATTTATAGCTGGTTCTGAACAGTTGAAGTTATTAAACGAACGAAGAATATTACCTTAATTGAAATTATCAAAAGTAAGATGTTACCGCAACCAAATGAATGTGAGCGAATATGACCACTGCCCAAGTGTCAAGCCCTGACTTTTGACGTTGCATGCTTGTATGCGGTGTTTATCGGCCCTTAATTGGTTTTTTCATTAATCTTTCGCTACACTTTATACCTTAAGCAGATGTTTCTTGTATCATGTCAGAGGCCAAAAATTACTTGTCTTTTAAAGACTCTTTTGTCAATGCCCGGTATAGAGAATCCGAAACCTTTGGATTATTTTGTTGCTCTTTCAATTTTATTTCAGCTTCTGTCGTTGTTCCTTTTGAAGGCAGTTGGCCATTACATTGTATACGTAGTGTTGCAATGGCGGTTACTGTATAAATAATACTGGAGATAGCAATTGCCAATGTCAATTTTTTTTGAATAATATTATTTTCCCTTACCGAACAATTTGTTTGTATTGAAGAATTAATCTGCTTGTTAATTAAATCATCTCTATAACTTTTTTCTTTTAAATGACTAAGATAGTCCTTGCCTATTTGCGATACATTATATGCCTTATTTTCCTTTCCGGAAAGATCTGGTAGAATAAATTCTCTCTCAATAAAATCCTCTATAATTTTTACTGCCAAATTGTACCCAATAATCTTACCTAATCCTACTTCCATAGTAAATTTAAGGGAATCATTAATTGTAATTAAATATCCTAAAGCAATCAATTCATTTTTCAAATGTGTTTTCATCTTTTAAATTTAAACAAGAACTTTTATCTATAATCCCCTTAAAATATTATGTATATAAAATTATTTTTTTCGCTGTTCTGTTGTTGCTTCAGCTAAATTCCTTCTGAAATTACCTGGGTCTCTCTCCATAGCTGTGTCAAAAAAGTCTTTCTGTTGAACAGAAAAAATGTGTCTATAAAGTTTATAATATTCATGTGCTGATATGAATTTAATTGCTTTGCACTCAGTGCCAGCACACAATGTATATTTAATATCGTCTTGATAATTTATGCCAAAACCTATATGGAAGTGACCTATTTGAGTTAGATGGTCAGTGATTGCTGTAAATAGATTGGATATATCTTCTACTTTGACCGAACACAATATTTTTTTAATAATTTCATCGTTTTGATTTTTCAAAATGATTACATGTGTATAATTTGGTATGAGGTGCGGCACTCCTGTAAATTCTTCTACCCTTTTGTTTAAATTAAAATAAATCAATTTTATGTGAGATAAATTGTAATCAATTTTCTTTCCAAAATTGTTTTTATATTCTAACTTATTTTTAGAAATGATAAGCTGTTCCTGAAGGAAAAAATTCCTTAATAATGCATTTTTAATAAATGAAAAAATTAGATAAGAAAAGTTGAGGGCTAAAAATAGGAGAATACCTCCTAAAAATAATACGATAAATTTCAAAATAGCATTGTTGCAACAATTCCAAATTTCTTTATAATGAATAAGGCAAATTGTACAAAACAGAACAATTGAAAAATATATTAAGGCACCTAAGGCATATTTGATTGATTTATAAGGATTACAAGTTACTATCAAATTAGAGTGGAAACGCTCAAATTCAATATAATTTTTTGCCGGGTTCTTTTTTGTCATAAAAATGTTTTTCAGGTGTTTTTATTAGTGTCCATAGAAGAGAAAGAAGAAAAGGCTGAAATAAGCAGATTGCTATTTTTTAATTGTTTGATAATGACGTTCATGGTCGATTTGGTATTGTATACAACATTTAGAAAAGTATCCGCAGTGCCTCGTTAGTTGCCCTCTAATAGAAAGCTGCTTACGGGGCATTCTGGTATAACTCACGGCTTTCCAATGTTATGCCCAAATTGTCCCGATTTTTTTCAGCAGCTTTTCACCAGTTTATTCGTTGTGCTGCTTTTATCACATTATTAATTCTTACATCATTTTTTCAAAATACAAAAAAGATTTTTATCTCCCAAACTTTTGCTTCAAAGCCTGTAACGCATCCGTCATAGGTATTTCGGTAGTTGCAACAGGTTTTGGTTTAATGCTTTGTGCTGGTTTATTAAAATGATTTTCTTTGCTAAACTGCCTTCTTGCGGGTGCTTCCTCTGTTTGTTTAATGGACAGGTTGATTCTTTTACGGGCTATATCTACATCCATAACTTTTACTTTAACCTGCTGGTTAAGCTTCAGCACTTCGTTGGGATCGGTGATGTATTTATGGGCAATTTCACTCACATGCACCAGCCCATCTTGCTTTACACCAATATCGATAAACGCACCAAAGCGGGTGATGTTGGTTACAATGCCGGGCAATTCCATACCAACCCTAACTTCATCAATGCTGTAGATGTTGGCAAATTCAAAAGCCTGTACTTCACTCCTTGGGTCAAGACCTGGCTTTTTTAATTCATTGATAATATCCTTAATGGTGAGTTCGCCAATTAACTCCGTAACATACTTTTTTGCGTCTACTTTTTTAAGTAATTCTTCCTGGCCTATCAGTGCATTGGTAGCCATGCCCAGTTCTTTTGCAATGGCTGCCACCACAGGGTATGCTTCGGGGTGTACCGCACTTTGATCCAGTATCTCTGTGCCCTCTTTAATCCGCAAAAATCCTGCACACTGCTCGTATGCTTTGTTGCCCAATCTTGGTACATCCAGCAACTGTTTGCGGTTGCTGAAATGCCCTATTTCGTTTCTGTATTTAATGATATTTTCTGCAAGTGTACTGCCAATGCCACTTACATAACTCAGCAAATTTTTGCTGGCAGTATTAAGGTTAACGCCCACATTATTTACGCAGCTAACCACGGTAGCATCGAGTCTTTCTTTAAGTCTGAATTGATTTACATCATGCTGGTACTGACCAACACCAATACTTTTAGGGTCGAGTTTTACCAGCTCTGCCAACGGATCCATCAGTCTTCTCCCAATGCTTACCGCACCTCTTACGGTAATATCCTGGTCAGGAAATTCTTCTCGTGCAATTTCTGATGCTGAGTAAATAGATGCCCCATCTTCATTCACTAAAAATATGGGCAAACCTAACTGAAGGCCTTTAATAAATTGTTCGGTTTCCCTGCCTGCTGTACCATCGCCAATGGCAAAAACTTCAATGCCGTATTGCTGCACCAGGCTTTTTATTTTGATGGCTTCGGAAGCAACTTTATTGTTTTCATGCGGAAAAATTAAATCTGTTTTTTGCAGACCCCCTTTCTCGTCCAAACAAACCACCTTACAGCCAGTACGGTAGCCGGGATCTATGGCCAGAATACGTTTGCTGCCAAGCGGTGAACTTAACAATAGCTGCCGCAGGTTTTCGGCAAATACATTGATGGATTCTTCATCTGCCTTGGTTTTTAAGGCTGTTCTGCTTTCTGTTTCAAGACTAGGTTGCAGTAACCGGCGATAAGCATCTTTAATGGCTTTGCGAATTTGATCGCTGCCCGGGCTCATCCCCTTTATATACAGTTCTTCAATTGTTTCCAACGCATCTTCTTCTACAGGAGCAATAGAAATACGCAAATACGTTTCTAAAAATCCCCGCAGCACTGCCAGAATACGGTGCGATGGAATGCTGGAAATGAGTTCAGAAAAATCAAAATAATCTTTGTACTTGATACCTTCGGTTTCTTTATCTGCCACAACTTTACTTTGTAAAGTGGCGGAGGTTTCAAACAGTTTTCGAAGTTTGGCTCGTACCTGTGCATCTTCATTTACCAACTCGGCAATAATATCCCTTGCGCCTTGTAAAGCGGCATCTGCATCGGCTATTTTTTCATTAATAAATTTAGCAGCTTCAGCCAGCAGATCTATTTCATTTTGCTCTAAAAGCAGGGTTGCCAATGGTTCCAACCCATTCTCCTTAGCAGTTTGTGCCTTTGTTTTTCTTTTTACTTTGTAGGGCAGATAGATGTCTTCCAATGCAACTAATGAGGTTGCCTTATTAAGCTTATCCTGCAAGGCTTCGGTCATTTTGCCCAGCTCGGTAATTGTTTTTTCTATAAAGATTTTCCGCTCGGCAAATTCTTTTAAAAACTTTGCTTCATCCTGTATTTGTTGAATCTGCACTTCATCCAGCGCCCCGGTTTTGTCTTTGCGGTAACGGGCAATAAAGGGTATAGTGGCGCCCTCTGCCAGTAAGTTCAACACGGTTTCTACCTGTTGTGTTTTTATATTGAGTTTGCCGGCAATTGGCTGTATAAATTCGGTCATAATTATTGTTTGGGCTGCGAAATTAGCTTTGTGTAGTGAAAGAAAAAATTGGATTATTGGTTTGTAAAATCTATAGATTAGCGAAATAAGACTGGCTATAATTTCTTCGCTGTAATTCAAGGAAATACCAATATTAATTTTATAGTTTTAATCTGGAGTTATGTTACATTTTTTTGATTTTTAGAAAATGCACCATCAGCTTAAATTGACTTTTTTTTGGGGATGCTGTGCAACAAAAGAATAAATGCTGTTGCGGATGGTATCGTTATCTGTGTAAGGTGCAAGGTGGTTTTTTAATTCCAACGATGATGTGATGTTGTGTGTTGCCGGTAAATAACCCATGCCCCAAAAGCTGCCACGTTCTATCAGTAAACACAATTTTTCTGTTGGTTGTAAACCGTCGTCGAGCACTGCAAAAGTGGGTAATTGTTTATCCAATGCGTCCAGCGCCAGTTGCACTTTTGTATTATAATTCGATGGCGCTTCCAGTTGTTCCCATTCATCTTCGGTGAAGGCTGTTTTGTCAATAAAACAAAGCTTTTCATTTAACTCAAATTCTGCTGCAATTTTTTTCAACATCACCAGGCCTTCATTCAGTAAATTAAAATTGTATAATGCCTGCAAGTTCTTTTTCTTTTTATCAATTGCCAGCCGTTGATAGCCCCGGTTATCTTCAAACTTATACAATGCAAACTTTTGCAGTGGCTGTTTTTGGCTGTAGTTGTACTTTGGCCAAAGTCTTTTTATTTCGGTGCTTTCCAGTACGATCGCCTGTAATTCGGTAGCACATTCTTTAAAGGTGATTTTGCAAATGGTGCGTAAAAAATTTTGTCGCTTTCTGTCGGCATCATTGTGCGTAAAATGACTGCTCACCCGTTTTTTTAAGTTGATGGCCTTACCTACATAAATCACTTTATCCTTTGCATCATGAAAATAATAAACACCGGGTCCGGAGGGCAATCGCAATATATCTGCTTTTGTAAGTTTTAATGGCAGCCATTGTTCGCCGGAGGTTTTCTTTAGCATTTCATCTATGTGAATGGCAGCACCATTTGCCAGGCAATGTTCCAGCAAGTGTACGGTTGCCAGTGCATCGCCGCCGGCACGATGCCGGTTATTGATGGGCAGGTTCAGCGACCGGCAAACGTTACCCAAACTGTACGAGGGTAAATTGGGAAACGCTTTACGGCTAAGCCTTACAGTACATAATTTTTTAGGTGAAAGTTGAAAGCCCGAAGCCTTCAGTTGATGATTCACAAAAGAATAATCGAAGTTTACATTGTGAGCCACAAACACACAATCCTTTAATAAATTGTATAGCACTTCAGCTATTTCTTCAAAGGCAGGTGCATCCCGTACCATTGCATCATCAATACCAGTTAATGCTTTAATGTAGGGTGGTATTGGCTTTCCCGGGTTGATAAGCGTTTCAAAATGGCGGGTAATTTTTTTGCCATTGTGTATGTACACCGCAATTTCAGTGATGCCATTGGCTGCGGCATATCCACCGGTGGTTTCTATATCTACAATTGCATACATGATAGATCAAATATAGGCACACTAAATTAGTTAGCAATTAAATTATTTAAATTGATTGATGGAAATTGGAAAAATTGTTGGGTAAAATCAAAACCGGGTACATTTGCAGACTTTTAAAATTTAACCATTTCACCATGTCTGCCACTGGTTTACTTATTGAAACGATCGAAATATATCAATCCAACATAAAGCTAAAAGAGCCTTTTATTATTTCGCTGGGCGTATTAACGCATGCGGAAAATGTAATAGTGATAATCAAAACCAATAATGGCATTACAGGTACAGGAGAGTGTAGCCCTTTTAAAACAATCAATGGCGAAAGCATGGAAACTGGCTTTATTGTTGGGCAGTATTTAGCTAAGGGTTTAAAAGGAAAAAATCCATTGGATATTGAGGCTTGTACAAAAATTATGGACACGATTATTTATGCCAACAACAGCATAAAAAGTGCCTTTGATATGGCCTTGTACGATATTGCTGCACAGCAGGCCAACCTGCCATTGTTTGCCTTTTTAGGTGGCAGTAACAACAAGGTTTTGGTAACAGATTATACCGTGAGTTTTGATAATCCCAACAAAATGGCAGCAGATGCGGTTAAAATAAAAGCCGCTGGATTTCAGGTGGTAAAGGTAAAATTGGGTGGTAACCAAGCCGCAGATGTTGAACGTATTAAAATGATACGGGAAGCAATTGGAATGGACCTGCCACTTAGGATAGATGCCAACCAGGGCTGGACTGCAGCTACAACGCCGGATATTTTAAATGCATTGGCGCCGTACAATATTCAACATTGCGAAGAGCCCATACCAAGATGGGATTACATGCAGTTGCCAGCCATTCGTAAGCAAAGCACTATAAAAATAATGGCCGACGAATCTTGCTGCGATGAGCATGATGCACAGCGACTGGTTGATATACAGGCTTGCGATTCTTTAAATGTAAAATTGGGTAAATCTGCAGGTATTTTCCGGGCAGAAAAAATAATTGAAATTGCAGCGCAACATAACATGATGGTGCAGATAGGAGGCTTCCTGGAATCAAGGCTGGCATTTACCGCGGCTGCTCACCTTTCGCTTACAAGCGATGTGGTTGTGCACTGCGATTTTGATACACCGTTGATGTTTATAGAAGATCCTGTTGTTGACGGTATTACTTATAATGCTATCGGAGTAATAAAAGTGCCGGAAACCCCGGGACTTGGGGCAAGTTTTAATGAGAATTATTTGCAGCAGTTAAAGAAAATTGTAGTGTAGTAATTGCGAAATAAATCAATAATGAATCAAAGTAGTAATTGCGTTTTTTGCTTTTTTACAACATAGGTATTTGTGGGAAAAGTTGTTACCGTTATTGTATGCTTTTTTTTAAAAAAGGCAATCTGAAAACCAGAGAGAATCTGCAACCCTTGGTAATTTTAACTCATCAAAAACCTTATTCCTTCGTTTAATTATACATTGTTTAATTTAGGGGCTGAAATACTACAATGAAATTAACGCTTGCTTTTTTGCAATTAGTCCGCTGGCCCAACCTGCTTTTTATTTTAATTACCCAATTGCTGTTTTATTATTGTATTATTTCCCCTTCATTGCCTGCGGATTATTTTCAATCGCCTTACGCTTTGCAGTCCTGGGTTTTGTATTTATTGATAGCAGCATCTGTTTGTATTGCAGCAGGTGGTTATATCATCAATGATTATTTCGACATCAATATTGACCAGGTAAATAAACCTGAAAAAAGGATAGTTGAAAAAATCATAAAAAGACGCACTGCCATATTGTTGCACTGGTTTTTTACATTGGCTGGTATTGTCATTAGCTTCTATGTTTCTTTGCAAACAAATTTTATTATTGTGTTGGCAAATATTGGTTGTGCAGCATTGCTTTGGTTCTATTCCACCACTTTTAAAAAGAAATTATTGAGTGGTAATATCATTATTTCAGCACTTACCGCATGGACTATTGTGGTGCTTTACTTTGCTGTAAATCCCATCTATCATATCCGTCACTTTCAATCTTACCAGATGCAAACGGCAATGAAAGCTGTATTTAAATTTGCTGTGTTGTATGCCGGTTTTGCTTTTATCATTTCATTGATAAGAGAAGTGGTAAAAGATATGGAGGATATGGAAGGCGATGCCCGGTATGGTTGCAAAACAATGCCCATTGTTTGGGGCGTGCAAGCCACCAAAGTGTTTGCAGCTGTATGGCTGGTAGTTTTAATAGGCGCAATTGCAATTGTTCAGTTTTATGTATTGCATTCCGGTTGGTGGTGGAGTACATTGTATAGTTTATTATTATTGGTAGGTCCGTTACTTTGGTTGCTGAATCAATTGTACAAGGCGCAAAACAGCAAAGACTTTAATGCCATTAGCAAAACAATAAAAATGATAATGCTGGTGGGGATTCTTTCTATGCTAATACTGCGGTTTTATTTGTAGGCTGAAAAGGAAAGTTTTATAAATTCGTTTTACGCCAGTTTTTTTTCCATTTTAAAAATGAATTAGTACGTTGCTTATGAACCAACCTAAAAATTTTACTTATCAGGATTATGGGGTAATCCTTGCGTCTCAATCACCCAGAAGAAAGCAGTTGCTGGAGTGGGCAGAAATTCCTTTTGAAATTATTGTTCTTACAACAGATGAGTCCTATCCTGCTGAATTTAATGTGGAAGCTGTTGCTATCCATATCGCCAAAAATAAAGCACTTGCGGTGCAGGCTTTTATCAATGAAAATGCAACAGCTACCAATACGAAAATTATAATTGCAGCTGATACAATTGTAGTGCTCGGCAACGAAATTATTGGTAAGCCAACTGACAGGCAGGATGCCATTGAAATTCTTCAAAAATTATCTGGTCAGCGGCATAAGGTTATTACCGGTGTAGTATTATTGGATGCTGAAAAGGAAGTTGCTTTTGCTGATACTACCGAAGTGGAATTTCATTTGTTAACTACTGAGCAAATTACATTCTATGTTGATAAATACAGCCCTTATGATAAGGCCGGAGCCTATGCCATACAAGAGTGGATTGGTGTAGTAGGCATACACTCCATTAAGGGTGATTTTTACAACGTAATGGGGTTGCCTGTAAGTAAAGTAGTACAGGCTTTGCAACAATGGTAACGGATGGCTTTAATAGCTAAAATAAATTTCTGTAGCGCCATAACCATAAGCTGCTGTGTACTGATTTACAAAAGATTTTACTTCTTTTTTTGTTCGCAGTATAGCTTGTATTTCATCTCGTAATTTACCTGTTCCCACACCATGTATAATGGTTAACGACGGTTGGTAATGAGCTGTTGCCAAATCATAATATTTCTCAAACTCTTTGAGCTGAATGGTTAGTATTTCAAAGTTGCTGAGGTGCTTCCAGCTATCTGTTAGTTTTTCAATATGCAAATCGACTACAGACCTTGCCGGAGGAAGGTTTTGTTTTATTTTTCCTGCATCATACACCCGATACCCTGCATTGCCCAACATACTCAAATCCACTTTTTCTTCATCTACTTTATCAGGGTATTCCTCAAACAGCAAATAGGAAAAAGTTGGCTCATTCTTAAGTTGTATTTCCTCAATTTTTTTGAATAATTGTTTGCCTTTAATTTTTAAGGAAGCTTCGTAATGAGGCGCTTTCTTTTTATCAGGGTTAGATAAAGAGAATTCAAAATGAAACCGGGGATTGTCACTCAGATCTTCAAATTTTACATCGTGTAAATAAAAGTCGTTGAACGGAAGTATTTCGTTGCTGAGTTCAAAATTATTATCTCCGCCAAAATATAATGTATAGGTAAATTTAAAGGCAGTATTGGTTTGATTCAATAAATGAATTTTAAACTTTTCCACTACATCGTCATCAAAAACATCCTTATCAAAAATGGGCAGAAAAGAGATGAATACGCCTGCATTGGTTTTGGAGACGATATTTGCTTTTTCCGTTTTCACATTATCAATAAAAATTTTCTTCTTTTCCGCCTTTCGTTTTTCTGTAAACATCCTGAAATAGGGGAAGTCAATCTGGTCCAGGTAAGCAGGAAACTTTACTCCCTTTACTTCTATCATCACCATTTTTTCATTGATGATGTCTATCACTTTGCCTTCTTCATTGGTATGCAGTATAATAATTTTGTCGCCTGTTTGGTATTTCATCTTATTTCGAATTCATTGTGCTTTTTAGAAGTTGCAAAGTTATGCTTAGGCGGCTGTTAATGGTAAGGTTGTTGAAAGATAAGGTTGATTGTAAGTTGAAAGAGGCCGAAATATGCTGGAAGTTGTAGAATTATTAACATAACAGAACATGCTGTACCGTTTGGTTTTGTGTGGTTTTAGTACTGAAAATCTGAGCATACTATGTAATTCGTATAATTGCTGTTAGCTTTTAATATTAGTTGATAAAAGCTCAAAAAAGGTATGCCGTACAAGGGAGTGACACAACGATGTTCAATAAAGATTCAATGCCGGTCCCCAAAAAATTACGAAGCCAATTTACTTTTTCTGTAACCGTACAACAGGTATATTATTAAGCCAATAAAAAGCCAGCTTGCAAACCATGCCCAGTTTCTGGAAGTCATGCCTGTAAGGAGGTACATGCAGGTTGTTAAACCCAGCAACGGAATGAGCGAATACTTTTTTATATAAGCAAGTATGCTGATGAAAAAGCAGATGATCCAGAAAATAATGGTGGATGCGTTGAGCGTTTGTTTGGCTGTAAGTGCGGCATCCAGGTTGTTTTGTATGATGGCAGGCTTGGTGATATCAAGCCCTGCAACAGCAGCTTTAGATTCAGCTTCGGTTAAATGAAAAGTAGCTATTTCGGTGAAATAATTGTGGTTGAAAAGATAAAATATTGTGAGACTACAGATGATTATCAATGGAAAAATAAACTGTCCGTTAATGAAGGGGATATGAAATTTACCGGGTTCTTTTTCTCGTCTTGGAATAAGTAAAACACCTCCGCAAACCAGTACAAATGCAAACAAAGTGGCAATGCTTGTAAAGTCCAGTACAAATGTTTTGTCTGTAAATAAAATAGGTACGCCTACTACAAATCCTGTTACAATAGTGGAGAAAGAGGGCGTTCTATATTTGGGGTGAATTTTCTGAAAAACGGGTGGCAGCAAACCATCTCTGCTCATGCTAAGCCAAATTCGTGGCTGTCCCATTTGAAAAACCAGCAGTACACTCGTCATGGCAATAACTGCTGCAATAGCTACGAAAAACTGCATCCAGCCAACGTTTAAGTTTTGCTTTTCAAAAATAAATGCCAGCGGATCTCCAACGCCTTCAAAGCCGTGGTAGTTAACGGCGCCTGTTAATACCAGGGTAAGCAGTATGTACACAACTGTGCAAATAACCAGTGATAAAATCATACCTCTTGGTAAATCTCTTTGTGGATTTTTACTTTCTTCGGCCAATACACTCACTGCATCAAAACCTATGTAGGCAAAGAATACGCCGCTAACGGCAGCCATTACCCCACTAAATCCATTCGGCATAAAAGATCTTACACCCAGGTCGTTGGCCGGTGTCCAGTTGCCGGTAAGTCCGTTAGAAAACACCAGGAAGCCACCAACCAATATTACCAACACCACCACAATCAATTTTAAAATTACCATCACATTGCTAAAGTTGCGGCTCTCCTTAATGCCCCTGTACACCAACGCTGTTATCAGCAGGTTGATTACGATGGCAGGCAAATCAAAGATGATGTGTAACCCTCCAATGATGGGCGCCTTGTTCCAGGCTTCGTGCACATCAACGTTGGTGCTGCCGGCGGCCAGTGCATGCTTAACTTCCATGTAGCTTGTACTTAAATATTCAGGTAAATGAATGTTTATTTTTTCTAAAAAGGAGGTAAAATAATCACTCCAGCTATAAGCTACATAAATGTTTCCGATGGAATATTCCATAATTAAAGCCCAGCCAATCATCCAGGCAAATAATTCACCAAACGAAGCGTAGGCGTAGGTATAAGCGCTACCAGCAACAGGAATACGGCTGGCAAATTCAGAATAACAAAAGGCAGTAAAAGCACAGGCGATGGCAGTTATCACAAACAAAATAACCACTCCTGGTCCGCCATGAAAAACAGCACCTCCCAGACTACTGAAACTACCTGCACCTAAGATGGCCGCAATGCCAAAAAATGTTAAATCTTTTACGGAGAGTTCTCTTTTTAATCCGCCGCCACCATGTGCGTCATCGCTTCCTTCTGCTAAAATATTGGAGATCTTCTTTGTTCTGAATAAAGAATTAGACATGTGTGGATTTGTTTATTAAAAAAGGAAATTAAGGAAATTATTTTTAGTTGCATAAAAATGCTTTTTTAGAGTGCCTGTCAATTTGTAGCAGTACTAAATGAGTAGTTACTTTTGCCGTTAAGCCGTTAAGTCGTTATTGTTTTTTATTCATACCGTTAACGTCTCGATAGTAATTTATTATTGAGAGAGATAATCCAAAGAGGTATTGATTACTTCATACACTTTATCCAACTCGGCATCGGTTATACAATAAGGAGGCATTACATAAATAATATTTCCCAACGGACGCAGAAATACTCCGTTATTCATAAAATATTGGTATGCCACCGTTTGAATACTGTTGAAATAAGAACTGTTTTCTGCAGTATTTAATTCTATGGCGAGGATGGTTCCCCGCTGCCTTATTTCTTTTATAAAAATATGGTTTTGGATGCTTTGTGCAAACGCTGTATGCCGTGTGGAAATGTGTTGAATTTGCTGCTGGCATTTATCCGCTATCAACAACTCCATGCTAGCATTGGCTGCAGCACAGGCCAATGGGTTGGCAGTATAGGAATGGCCATGGAAGAAGGTTTTAGCTATTTCATCTGCATAAAATGCATCAAAAATTTGTTGGGTACAAAGGGTAACACCCAATGGCATAAACCCACCAGTAATACCTTTCGATAAACAAATGATATCAGGTTGCTGCTGCAGGTATTCTATGGCAAAGTTTTTTCCTGTTCTGCCAAAGCCAGTCATTACTTCATCTGCAATACACAGGATATTTTTCTCCCTGGCAATGGCCAATAATTCATCCAAATGCGCTGGTCCATACATTAGCATGCCGGCAGCGCCCTGCACAAGCGGCTCAAAAATAAATGCAGCTACATCGTCATTGGCTGCAAGCGACGCTAACTGTAGTTTAAGTGCCTCCATATTATTTTCAGTAGGGATGGGGATATGAATAACTTCAAATAAATAGTTGTTGAACGCAGCGTTAAATGCATTCCTTTCTGCCACGCTCATGGCGCCAAACGTATCGCCATGGTACGCATTTTCAAAAGCAATTATTTTATTTTTATGGGTAATGCCCTGGTTGTGCCAATATTGAATGGCCATTTTTAACGCCACCTCCACACAGGTACTTCCATCATCCGAAAAAAATACTTTTGCAAAATGATTGGGTAAAATACTGATCAATGTTTTGGCTAAATCAATGGCAGGCGTGTGCGTAAAACCAGCAAAAATCACATGCTCCAGCGTAAGCGCCTGCGCTGCAATTTTACCTGCAATGTATTCGTTGCAATGCCCGTGTATATTCACCCACCACGAGGCTATTGCATCAACGTACTGTGTTCCATCTGCTGCATACAGTGTGCAATCTTTTGCCCTGCTGATTTGTACCGGCAGCGCTGCAGTTTTCATTTGTGTAAATGGATGCCAAATGTATTTGGTTGCTTCGTTGCTCAGCATTTGATTGTATTGTTTGCCGCAAAAGTAGCTATTGTGGCGGCATCTGTTTTTTCGAATAGCGGAATAGAAAATAGAAGGGGAAGTTGGGTGTATTGCAAGATGAATTCTCTGGAGGAAGAAACCTCCCCGCCGCTAAATACAATACCCTTGATTGGTATGTTTCTTTGTTGCATTGCAGCCACGGTTAACAGCGTGTGATTAATGCTGCCCAGGTAATTGTTGGATACTAATATCACCGGTAGTTGCAGGTGTTCCATCAAATCGATGTTTAATAGTTCATCGGCCAACGGACTCATAATGCCGCCTGCTGTTTCTACTACAATTGGGTTGGTTGAAGTTGGTAAAATAAAATCTTCTTTTGTTATCCTGATGCCATCTATTTCGGCAGCTTTATGTGGGGACATGGGTGTTTGCAAACGGTATCTTTCCGGATGAATTTTACAGGTAGGATTGGTAACATTTCGTTGGATAAAAATACTATCTGAATTATCTAAATCTCCCGCCTGTACTGGTTTCCAATAATCGTATCCCAATGCCTGGCAGATAACTGCCGAGCAGATAGTTTTGCCAATACCTGTGTGAATACCTGCTATGATGATGCTCATGATAAAAAAATAATTATTTAGTTGATTGGGAAAAGTGATAAATGGGTTTGTGATATATTTAGAGTTAAGTTAAAACTAACTTATAGGAGTTATTGCAACCGTAGTTGACCCTTAATATATTTACTTTATAGCTTTCATTTTATAATGAGTGTTCAATTGCTTTTCCTACACTTACATCATCAGCAAAGAAATAATTACTTCCCATAATGCCACAATTGCTGTTTTGTTAAAAAATTAGTTGCTGCGTATATTGAGTGGTATTTGCGGAAGGCTTACTCAAGAATTTTTTCGAGTTTAAGAGGATTTTGTCTCGTATCCCAGATTGTAATTATGCTAATAAAGGAATCAAACTCTTTATAAACCAGCAGATAGTCTTTTACAATTTTAATACGGGAATCTTTATATCCGGAAGGCTTACCTATTTTGGGGAATGTCGCAATAATTTCTGCAGCATCATTAAATAACTCATTTAACTTTTCGCTGTAGACTATCGACTTATTCCTATTCTTCCAATATAGCAATATTTCCTTTCTGTCATTTTGAGCTTTCTCCGACCAGACTATTTTTTTAGCCATTCGATGATTTCTTTATTAGCGGCTTCATTTGTTAAATATCTGCCTTCTTCAATATCTCGTATCCCTTTATCAATTTCAGATTTTTGATCATCAGTTAACATTATCGTATCAATTTCATGTGTACTTACCTCTAATATCCTATACACTTCTTCTAGAATTGTGTGATC
The DNA here is from genome assembly GCA_038320245.1 of Chitinophagales bacterium. GTDB lineage: Bacteria > Bacteroidota > Bacteroidia > Chitinophagales > Chitinophagaceae > Ferruginibacter. The sequence goes on from JBBQEA010000009.1 coordinate 18,209, forward strand.
GTCCGTCGACAGGATTTTATCGATCAATTGCTTTTTCATTTCTTTTGATGACATAGGAATTAAAGTTAACAAAATTTAAAGTATGTATTTCAGAATCGTACTTATTTATTAAAGTTATCAGCTAACAGGCATGCTTTAATGTCGTCAGTTTCTAACATTGGATATTCGATAATAATATCTGATTGGTCAATACCTCTTGCAGTATTTTTAGTATTTGTTCAACCGATATCCGCATCCCACTTATAACAGGATTTCCTGTTAATATTGAAGAATTAGTGGTTATGCTATTTAGCAAGGAAGTATCCATATTCTGTGATTTTGTAAAGTTAATTAATGAATCATTTTTTGAAAAACTTAATGCTGCTAAAGGGGAAGTGAGACAATCGAATTAAAATCCTTGTTTCTATGATTGATGTCGGTGTTTTTAAATACTTTATTGCAAAGGAATAGATTGTATTACTGCCTTCACCAATCCATCTATCTGCTCCTCTGTATTAAAAGAATGAATACAAATTCGTATTCGTTCTTTACCAATTGGTACGGTTGGAGAAAGGATGGGTCTTACAAAAAAGCCTTTTGCAACCAGGTGATTGGCCAGTTCTTTCGTTGCAAAATTATCACCTACCATAATACCCTGAATGGGAGAGAGGCTGTTGATAAAAGTAATTCTTTTGTTGGCAGCAATGGCCTGTCTGAAGTATTTTATCAGCCCTTGCAATGCGTTGCGTTTGCCAGATGGTAATAATTGATAAGCCAATTGAATCTGCAAATAATTGTGTGGCGGTAAGGCCGTAGTATAAATGAAAGATCTTGCCTGGTTGATTAAAAAATTATGTAGAACCTTGCTTCCGGTGATGGCTGCACCATGCAACCCTATCGCTTTTCCAAAAGTATGGATGCAAGCAAATACTTCATTTTCCAAGCCGTATTTGCCTACCAGTCCATCTCCTTTATCGCCATACACGCCGGTGGCATGTGCTTCATCAACTATCAGTAAAGCGTCATTTTTTTTGCAAAGGGCAGCTATTTCAATTAAAGGAGCCTCATCACCATCCATTGAATAGATAGATTCTACAGCCACTATTTTTTTACCTGTTGCAACTTGTAATTTCTTTTCAAGATCAGCAAGATCGTTGTGCTTAAAACGCAGGCGGTTGGCATAGCTTAGCCGCATACCATCTATCATGCTGGCATGTATGTATTCATCAGAAAGGAATGTATCGCCTTTGGCAGCAATGCAGCTAAACAAACCCACATTGGCCATGTAGCCGTTATTGAAAATAAGCGCTGCTTCCCTGTTGTGAAATTTTGCAATCAGTTGTTCTGTTTCTTCTGCAAGCGCTGAGTTGCCGGTGATAGAACGGGAGCCCGTTGCACCTGAGGGTAATGTATGTTCCTCAGCAATATTGAGGAAACCGGTTTGTGCAAAACCCAGGTAATCATTGGAGCTGAAATCGATTGTATTATTGGTATGCACCAGCGTTCGAAGGGTGCCTGCTGCATTTTTTTCATCCAGCTTTTGCTGCAGGTATTGATCGAACAATTGGTTGGGTGAGGGTAATTTCAATGTGAAGTTTTGGTTTAAAGTTTACAGCTTCTTAAAAAGCTGTAAACTTTGTATTGAAGTGTAAACCGCCGATATAAATTATACAACGGCATCAGCCGTTTCATTTTTAGTAATGGTATCTTTAAAAGCCTTACGTGGTGTAAGTCCTAACAGTTTAAACATCTGCATGTCGGTATCAAAATCCGGGTTAGGTGTTGTGAGTAATTTTTCTCCTGCAAAGATGGAATTGGCGCCAGCCATAAAACACATGGCTTGTTCGGCAATGCTCATCTCATTTCTTCCTGCGGATAAACGCACTACACTTTTGGGCATAATAATTCTTGCGGTTGCAATCATGCGGATCATTTCATCAATGCCTACCCGCTGGTTATTTTCCATTGGTGTGCCTTGTACGGGTACTAATGCATTGATGGGCACAGAATCCGGATGTTGTTCCATCGTAGAGAGTGTGTGTAACATTTTTACCCGGTCTTCGTCGGTTTCTCCAAGGCCAACAATGCCGCCGCAACATACGCTTAGTTTGGCTTTGCGTACATTGTTTAATGTATTAATTCTGTCGTCAAAAGTTCGGGTGGTGATAATGTTTTCGTAGTTGTCGCTGCTGGTATCTATATTGTGGTTGTAGGCAAAGCAACCGGCTTCTTTCAATCGTTCTGCCTGATCGTATGTTAACATACCTAAAGTGCAGCAAACTTCTAAACCCATTTCGTTTACTTCGCTTACCATTTCCAACACCCGGTCAAAATCTTTGTTGTCTCTTACCTCCCGCCAAGCGGCGCCCATACACAAACGGCTTGCACCATTTGCTTTTGCAACAGCTGCTCTTGCTTTTACTTTTTCTACTGTCATTAAAGGTTCCACTTCTATATCAGTTTGGTAACGGGCAGCCTGCGGTCAATAAGCACAATCCTCTTTGCAGCCGCCGGTTTTAATAGAATTCAGGCTTCTAATTTGCACTTCTGCGTAAGCCTTATTTTCCCGGTGAACGGTTGCTGCTTCATACATCAAATCCAGCAATGGCTGGTGATAAATTGCTTTTATCTCGGATAAAGTCCAGTCGTTTCTAACAGTCATATTGATGATTTAAAATGATTGTTGCAAATATATTGGTTCAATTAAAAGAAACAAAAGTTTGCTTAATGCAACATTGCTTTTTCAGTAATTTCTAATTGTTGAGACGTAAACTCAACAATCTTTAAAACAGTTCGATTTATTAAAGCCGTCAGTATCTAAGTTCCCCCCTTGGGGGACAGGGGGCTAATAAGATTCCTGTTCATTTGGAAAATTCCTGCTTTTTACATCACTAATATATTGCTTGATAGCGCCTGTTATCTGTTCATCTAAATTTAAATATCTACGGAGAAACCTTGGTTTAAATTCAGTGTTGATACCCAACATGTCGTGCATTACGAGTACCTGTCCATCGCAGTCGCCACCAGCGCCAATGCCAATGGTGGGGATGGTTAAACTTTCAGAAACTTCCTTAGCCAGCTCAGCAGGAATTTTTTCCAGTACGATGGCAAAGCAACCTGCTTCCTGCAAAAGCAAGGCATCTTTTCGTAATTTATTGGCTTCAATTTCGTCGGTGGCTCTTACTACATAAGTGCCAAATTTATTGATGCTTTGAGGAGTGAGTCCAAGGTGTCCCATAACGGGTATGCCTGCACTTACAATCTTTTTTACGGAGTCAATTACTTCTTCGCCGCCTTCCAGCTTTACTGTGTGGCCGCCGCTTTCTTTCATTATTTTGATAGCAGAAGCCAGCGCAATTTCAGAATTGGATTGATAGTACCCAAACGGTATATCTACCACAATCAACGATCTTTCTCTTGCCCTTACCACACTTTGTGCATGGTAAATCATTTGATCGAGGGTGATGGGAAGCGTGGTGGCATGGCCTGCCATTACATTACTGGCACTATCGCCAACCAATATAATATCAATGCCGGCTGCATCAAATAACGTGGCAAAAGAAAAATCATAGGCTGTAATCATGGAGATTTTTTCTCCGGCCAGTTTCATTTTCTGAATGGTGTTGGTGGTTACTTTTTTGTATTCTTTTTCTGGTGACATGCTGCGATCCGGGGGTTTTAAAAATTGAAAATAAGAAATCCTGTATTTCAATAGCTAAGTGGAGTTGGCCCTGCATTAGAAAAAAACAAATCCTTGAAGCAATCTAGGCTGTAAATGTATAAAAGAATTAGGGTTTTAGGAAAGGTTATCCTGCGTTTTACAGGCAATGATTTTTTTATTTTTTGGTGGTTGTTATCGTTTCAGCCCGATGGGCAATTTTTTAAATTTAAAAAACAGCTTTAGGTACTTAGTTCCTAAAGCCTTATCGGTATTGAGTTAGAATCTATTTACTTTTTTGCCTCTCGATTTTTTCGGGACAGGTTGATGCAATAAAAGTAACAAAAAAGTTCAATCCGGCTATTTAGCGGGAGAATAAAAAGGCTCCCGACTTTCGGGACAGATGAAATTTTCTACATCAACATTGGTATCTATCCAATAATAAATTTGTAGCCCCTACCATGCACGTTAACAAATTTAATGGAGTTATCGTCGCTTAATTTCTTGCGTAATTTAGACACCAATACGTCAACATTTCTACTGATCACAACTATACCTTCATCTTCCCAAATTTCTTTCATCAGTTTTTCTCTTTCTACAATCTGGTTTATATTTTCTGCAAATATTTTTAATGCCTTTGTTTCTTTTTCGGAAAGTGTAATATTTTTCTGCTCAATTGTAAGAGCATTATTATCCGGATAGAATCTAAAATTTCCTAATCGTATATAATCATTGTTAACGATGATCGATTCTTTTGTTGCTGTTTTCCGAAATGTATTTTTCACATAAAAACCAGCAATACTTAAAGGAATGATCAACAGCATCAACAAAAAGTAATTAAAGGTATTTTTCTTCAATAGATCGATCTCAATCAAATAACAACCTGTTTCCAGCGTACGACCCTTGCAAGGTGTCAAATCGCCTCCCTGGCTATTTATTTCGAATGCAAAAACAGTTTCTTCTTTTTTACAATTCCTCAAATTCACTATATAATCCTTTGCCAAACCATTTTTTTGAAAAGTTCGCTGAACTAAATTGATGAGTGTATCTGAAATAAAACCAACGTTATTTTGGAAAGAAATCTGGTAGGTGGTTTCATTTAATTTCTTAACTGGCAGCACCCGGGATGTAGAATCTTTAGCAGTAAGTAAAAGCTGATGTCCGATATCACGTAATACAACTTCTATATGATTTGCAGGAATTTCATTGTTTTTATTCATAGACGCAACAGCAGAGATCAAAATAACAATGATCAATATTGAAGATCCGAATAGAATAAATGGCTTCATACCTGTAAAATTATCTATTAAATTTCCGCTTTCGACTATTTTACAAACGTTTTACATATCCTTTACAAGTTTTTACTACAAAAAAGCTTCCTGGTAGTTGACGCCGAATACCTTTACTTTATTATTCCACCAAATAAATTACAGTCATTAAAATCTATAATCTTACTTTTTTGTGGTACATCCCGATTATTTCGGGACTCCTTTTTCATCCGATTGCTATCGGGTTCCCCTTTGCCTGTGATCAGGTGTTGGAATTTCCACAGTCATCCTATCTCCCGGATAGTCAGCAACAACAAAAAGGAGGAAAGGCTGGAGCTGCAAACATCATTTTTAAATCAACTGATGGCGGACACACATGGCAGGACATTAGCGATGGGCTGCCCGAACCTGTGCAGGATAATTATGGTATTTACAAGGATATTTTTTTTGCAAGTGATAATGGGCTCTGGTTAATTGCTGGGGATGGGATCTATCACAGTAAGCCAAATTCCACAGCTCCTTTTTGGACCAAACCGATTTTCCCCGACAGCCAGCCCCGATACTTCGGGGAACATAACAGCATTACCCCCGGCAACACAGGGATAGTTGCAGTCAATTACGATGGCCAAATTTTGCAAAAAATAAACGGAACGGGTGGATGGTCGCCGATGTATACAAATTTGCAGGAGAAAAAATTACACACCGTTTTTGAAACTGCCGGAGGCGCTATTTTCATCGGCTCCGACAACGGCCTTTTTAAATCCACCAATAGTGGAAATACCTGGAAACAAGTCCATACCGGTGGCTGGGTAATGAAACTGGCAGCGTTAAACGGTGTACTGATGGCGACCAGCCAGCAGGGTATAATACGGTCCACCGATGATGGCGAAAACTGGAATTTGGTGATTAGTGAGGGCGGTGTTGGCATCGATGTAGAAAGCATCAAAGGTGGATTCGCTGCTATCACATACAATACAGCATCGGAAACAAGGAGAGTGCGCACATCCTACGACGGTGGTAAAACCTGGCAATCTATTGATGCCGGCCTTCCGGCAAGCCTATCCATTGCCTCCATTATCCAGGTGGGTGAATACTTCTTTTGTGGTCATCCCGCCGGCATTTTCAGATCATCAGATTATGGTAAAACATGGAAACTGATACTTCCTGCTATAAAAAATAAAGTCTTCAATTTATCTGTTTCAGGCAACGTAATATATGCTGTACCAAAAGATGGAGGCTGTTGAGAATTACGGCTAATTTTCAACCGTTTTATTCACAGCAACGTCTCTTTTGGGTGGCCATGAGCAAAGCAAGGACGTTGCGCCGACAATTGAAAAGCACTATTAAAAAATATTTTTGAACAATGCAGGTAAAAAATTGCAAGGCTTATGGAATTGGTGAAGTGGCTTTCTTTAAAGGCAGACAGTAAACGGAATAGGCGCAACGTCCTCAGCCACTCATATTGCTCGTTGAGAGACGTTGCTGGGAACAGAGAATTACGGCTAACTTTCAACCGCTGTTAGAGAATGTTTCCTTCCAGGAATCAGGGCGGGTAGGATATGAAACCATCGTAATTTGCCGAAAGCCGCAGGGTAAATCATGATCGATTCATCAGCATTTAAATGCAAAAAATAAGCAAATGAAAAATAAAAGAATCGTTTTGTCCTGCCTCATTGTTCTGTTAACAGGAGTAATTTATTTTGCCATACAGTCTCAACAAAAAAATGGTACTCATCGCCCTAACTTTTCAGGCGAATGGAAATCCAAAGAGTCGATAAGTATGGGCGGAAATATTGTTTGCTCATATGATGAGGGTGATCGTATGCTCTCTAAAACAATGAAAATAGCAGAGCAGGAAGATTTTCTAACCATAGAAATACCAAACCCATCTCCTGGCGCAGCGCTGGCTACTAGCCTGGAGAAATTGGCCTTCGACGGTAAAGAAAGCCAAATTAATCATGGCCCGGAAAGAGGAAAGAAGTTTACCGTAAAGTTGTCAGCTGATGGACAAACTATGACTGTTAACTCAATTGTACACCTGATGGTTCCCACTCCTTACCATGTCGATGTTCTGAAACAAATGCTTGTTTACGTAACAGAGGTTTGGAAGTTGAGCAATGATGGCAAGTCTATTTCTGTTAAGGCCAATGCAAAATCAAACTTATGGAGCGGCGAGCGTGCCTGGAAGACCGTATTCGATAAAGCTAGTTAGTATTCAATAACGTATTTGTACAAGCCCGGCTCTGCTCAGGCTAAAGCGTCGTGCCGATCGACGTCGGCTATCTTTACTTCATAGTTCACCAAATCATTTAAGTCATGAAGATCATTTATAACCTTGCGCTTTTACTCCTTTTTCAATGCTTCTCTTCCTGTGTTCAGGCAGTAAACTTGCGACAGTCTTCCCTTCTTACTGATAGTGTGCAAATTCAAAAAAGTGATAAGGCTGCAGTTGCAAACATCGTTTTTAAATCTAATGATGGCGGACAAACCTGGCAGGATTAGTAACGGGATGCCCGAACAAGACAACTTTTTTCAGGACATGTCAGAATCTTAATAAGCAGCATCACCAGACGGACACAGCAACAATGCCAAACTGCGGCAATGCTGAAAAATACCCGCAACCAAAGCTCGTGCGGTTCCACTAGCCGAACGCCCCAAAGCAACATTTTTTTATCCCTTTTCATACTATCCGTGCCCAGGTAAAACCTGCATTTGCCAATGACTGTTTCAAAAAAATGCTAAATAACTACAAACTATACCCTGCAAAGCACAAACTAATTATATTTGCTGCCTTAATAACCTATTACTATATGAATTATAAACGGATTAACAACATTACCGGTTGGATCGTTTGCATCGTTGCATGCACTGTGTACATTATGACGATGGAAGCTACGGGCAGTCTCTGGGATTGCGGCGAGTTTGCATCAAGCGCTTATAAATTGCAAATTCCGCATCCGCCGGGAGCCCCGCTTTTTGTATTGATTGGCCGTTTATTTATGATTCCGTTTGACCCTAAACATGCTGCTACCGGAGTAAACCTGATGAGTGCATTGAGTAGCGGTTTCACCATTTTATTCTTGTTTTGGAGTATCACCCACTTTGCAAAAAGAATTGCATTAAAGACCAATGAAGTTGTAACGAGCGAACAAACTTTCGGCATTATGGCTGCAGGTGTTGTGGGCGCTTTGGCGTATTGTTTTTCTGATTCTTTCTGGTACAGCGCTGTTGAAGGCGAGGTGTACGCCTTGTCTTCTTTTTTTACAGCCATTGTTTTTTGGGCCATGTTGAAATGGGAAGATGCTGTATCTGAAGAAGAAAAACTGGGCATTAAAGGACATTTTACCAGCGCAGACAGGTGGATCATTTTGATATTTTACCTAATGGGACTTTCAATAGGTGTGCATTTGCTTAACCTGTTGACCATACCGGCCATGGTAATGATCTATTATTTTAAACGCTACAAGGTTACAGCCTGGGGTTCGTTTTTTGCTTTTATAATTGGATGTGCCATCACGGGTATTGTACAAAAATTTGTAATTCAATATACCATTAAAGGTGCCGGTGCATTTGATATACTTTTTGTAAATGATTTTGGTCTGCCTTTCTTTAGCGGCTTTGCTTTTTTCTTTGTATTGCTGGCTGTGTTGATTTATTTTGGATTTAAGATGGCCAATAAAAACAACTGGAATTTCTTAAAGCTTGGCTTGTGGAGTTTCACTTTTATGCTGATTGGTTATTCCTCTTATCTTACAACATTGATCCGTTCCAATGCAGATACTGCCATTGATATGTACAATGTTGACAACCCTGTTACCCTGGTTGGATATTTAAGCAGGGAGCAATATGGCGATACACCCATTATGTTTGGCCAGGATTTTACCGCTGGTAATGTTGCCGGCGATGAATATACGCCTGATTATACCAATGAAGATACCTACATTAAAACTGCAACCGGTTACGAAAAGAAAGGCCGCAAGCAGGATGTAACCTATCGTCCGGAAGATGTACATGTTTTCCCCCGCATGTTTGATGGCGGCAACGAACAGGGCCATGCTGATTATTATGCAAGTTTTGCCGGCATTACCAAAGATCAAAAAACAGGGCAATGGAGCGATAAACCAACCCTGGGTGATAATATTAATTTCTTTGTTCAATACCAGGTTGGCTGGATGTACCTGCGTTATTTTATGTGGAATTTTGCGGGTAAGCAAAACGACGTACAAGGCGTTTCACTAGGCAATGTAAGAGATGGTAATTGGAAAACCGGTATCTCATTTTTAGATAAAATGCGATTGGGCGATCAAAAAATGATGCCGGATAGTATGAAGCATAACAAGGCCAATAACAGCCTTTTTGCATTACCGTTGATACTGGGTATTTTAGGACTGATATTCCAGTTTAAGAAAGACCAGCAGGATGGCACAATAGTAGGGTTATTGTTTTTCTTTACCGGGCTTGCCATTGTAATTTACCTGAACATGCCGGGCAATATGCCTAGGGAGAGAGACTATGCATTTGTGGGTTCTTTCTATGCCTTTGCCATTTGGATTGGCTTGGGCGTTTTGTATGTAAAAGAATTATTGGCAAAACTAATGAGTGGCACTATTGCCAATTATGTGGCTGCAGCGCTTTGTATTGCGGCCGTTCCTGTATTAATGGCCAATGTGGAATGGGACGACCATGACAGAAGTAAAAAAACGCTGGCACGTGACCTTGCAACCGATTACCTGGAAAGTTGTGCTCCAAACGCTATTGTAATTTCTTTTGGTGATAATGATACTTACCCACTTTGGTATGCTCAGGAGGTAGAGGGTGTAAGAAGAGATGTAAGAGTTATCAATAGCAGCTTGCTGGGTATTGATTGGTATATTAACCAATTGCGGTATAAAATAAATCAGAGTGATCCAATAGATCCTATTTGGACAGCAGAACAAATTGAAGGTGCTAAAAGAGATGGTGTTTATTTTGTACAAAAACCAGGTGCCGACCCTAACATGGCGATGGATTTATTTACCATGATGAAAGATTATGCCGGTAGTGATGATCCGGGCAAGATGGAGCAGACAAGAGATGGCATTGGTATTAATACCTATCCAACTAAAAAAGTAACTGTTCCCGTTGATGTAGCGTTGGTTCGTCAAAATGGGACTGTCACTGCAACTGATAGCGTAGTTAGTCAGTTGCAATTTGACATACCTAAAACGGTGTTGCAGAAAAATGATGCAGCTATTTTGAACATCATTGCGGCCAACAAATGGAAACGTCCTATTTACTTTACTTCAGAAAGAATCAGTCTTGGATTTGATAAATACATACGCCAGGATGGACTTACCTACAGGCTGGTGCCGGTAGAAAATCCCGAATTGAATAAGGAGTGGATTGTTGATAAAATGATGAACAAATTTGTGTTTGGTGGTGCCAATAAGCCAGGTGTTTATTTTGATGAAGAAAATCGCCGGCACCTAAATAGTATCCGGCTTGCCTATGCCTCTGCAGCGGGTAGCCTGGCAGATCATGGCAGCAAAGAAGATGCGAAAAAGATGCTGAATAAATGTGACCAGAATATGTTGCAGGAAAATTTTGCTTATGGCAGTGTTTCCCGCTTTCAGCAACACGATTATATCTCCATGCAGTTTTTAGAAGCTAGTTACAAAGCCGGAGATACTGTTTTGGCCGATAAGGTGGAAAAGAGTGTTAAAAAGGATTTGGAACAGCAAATGGCCTACTACGCAGCATTGGGTAATATGTCGGTGCTGGAATTGCAACAGGGAATTGCTAAAAGTTCTCAGATACGATATCAGCAGGAAAGGGATGAGTACATGGCCAACATACCCGGTAAATTGCGGATGCTTTATGATGATGCTGAAAGAGCCTATCAGTTTTTAAGAGCAATGGATTCATTTAATCAGCAGTATAAAAAACCAGGAGGGGCGCAGGTAGAACAACAAGGACCAATCAGTAACAGTGTGCCGGTGCCTGCAGCAGTAAAGTCAGATACTAATAAAAAGAAATAGTTGTAGAAAATATGGTTTATTTAATCCCCTTGCAGTAGCAGGGGGATTTTTTTAGTTGGAATGAAAACTATTGCAGAAATGAATATCATTCATAATTCACGCAGGCTGTTTTCTATACCAGGTTGAAAGCATAAAAAACTATCCGTAAATAGTTGTAAAGAAGCGTAGCCTCGGCTAATATTGTAATCCCGCCTGGGGCGGGAGGTTTCAACCCGTTGATGAAGTAACAGACAATCTAATGAGAACCGTAGGTTCGGCCCATATAAAAATTCCGTGACAGTTTTTTTAAAAAATTCAGGTCTATTTAAAGAAACAACAAAATGCGCCGAGCCTACAGCTCTCAGATAGCTTCTTTCTTAGAGCACAACGGATTAAAATCCGTTGTTACAAAACAGAAGCGAGCCTACGGCTCTACAGTAGATTTTAATTTTACGGTTGCAACTAAATGCAGACATTCATGGTTTTTTATACTCATACTATGTCTTTTTCGATTGCGCCAAAATCATCATTTACTTCTCTGAGATCAGCTATAAAAAGGGGGGCTTTTGAAGCTTTTTGCAGCATTGCAAGTTTCTCAGCGTTAGAATCCAGGTGATCTTCAAACGTAACCATAACTTCCTGTTTTCCTTTAAAATTATCTGGCAAATCAATGATAATTTGATTATTTCTAATGCTTTAAAGTCTTCGTACTGTCATTGTAAAGTCTTTATACGAATATAAAAAAAAATTTGATTTTTGCCCGGGTTTAGAAAAAGTGCACTCATGAAGTTAACAACAACTTTAAGAGAGATCAGGTGCTGCTATTTCTTTACTAAAACAATTTTTACAGCCATCACCAACATCAATGAATACATCCGTAAATTCGTTGTTGATTTTTAAGGTGGTTAAAAAAATAATCAAATCTTTTTTTTTAAAACTAGTTAAGGTTCAAAAAAATAAGGCGGTTAATTTATTTAGCATTCAACTGGAATTTTTTTTATAGCACCTATTAAAAATCAATGTTACTCATCAACTGTTTACCATTTACCAAAACAAACATTTTTAAAGCCAACTATACAATATGCTTACCATCTTACCCTATTCTTTTTTTATTGCCCGGCGTTTTAAAATAGTGGCATTTTGGTTGATAATTTTTTCGGCGGGCTTTGTTCCTTTTAATCAGTTGTATGCACAAAAACAACAGGCAGTAAAACCTGTGCTTAAAAGATGTGGCACCATGGAAGCATTGCAGCAGGAAATGTTGCAAAACCCTGCCCTGTTGCAACGCATGCAAATGGGACAGGCAGATTACCTGCGTTCACTTGCCAACAAGCCTGCGCAAGGCAATCAAAGCAACAGGCCGTTAGCCTTGCCCGGTCCGGTTACCATACCGGTAGTAGTGCACATTGTACTGCCTAATCCATGGTCTGTTTCGGATGATGCCGTTCAATATTTTATAGACAGATTGAATGAAGATTTTGCAGGAATTAATGCCGATAGCACCAATGGCGTTGGCTTTTATCCGGTAAGGGGCCACTCTTTGCTAAGATTTACATTGGCTAAAAGAGATGTGAATGGAAACTTTACAACAGGCATCATCCGCAAAAGTGGCACTACTCAAATAGTAACCACTACAGATCAGCCCATAAAAAAATCATCCACTGCCACTGGTGGTTCAACGGGATGGGACATTACAAAATATTACAACCTGTATGTTGGTGATGGTAGTGACGCAGGCCTGTTAGGTATAGCGCCGGCAATTGGTATCGGCGGGCCGGCAGGCAGTTCCAATGCGGATGGTGTGTGCATTGATTACCGTGCTTTTGCCAGCCTTTGTTTCTCTTACCCTGCATTTAAATTGGGCAGAACTTCTGTACATGAAATTGGCCATAATTTTGGTTTGTATCATCCATTTGATAATGGCTGCTCTACCAACGATTTTAATCAATTAACTTCTTCAGGCTGTGTGTTACCGCCAGAATTATTGGCACCGGCAGATGATGTTCCCAATCAAAATAATCCCACCAGTGGTTGTCCTTCAACTGCTGTTGCCAATGGCTGCACTCCTTCGGTAGCAAGAATGTTTCAAAACTTTATGGACTATACAGACGATGCCTGCTATTCTATGTTTTCTAAAGGATCGGTAAAAAGGATGGAGTGGGTGTTGGAGAATTGTCGCTCTGGATACCTTACTACGCTTGGTGGGCAATACCCAGCCAGTATGCCTTTATTAGATGCAGCAGTTAATAGCATTGTTAGTCCGGGAGGAAGTGATTTTAATACCAGCACCTGCACTGGCATCAGCTATCCGGCCATTAGTTGCGCTGGTGTTTTTATTCCCCGTTTACGCATTACAAATAGCGGTACAGCCACACTCACTTCCATTACAATTACAACAAGCGTTAATGGTTTAAATGCGGCAACGCAAACTATTGCTGTAAATATTTCAACAGGTAAATCTCAGGTTGTAGAACTTGCAGCGCAGGTTGCCGTAACCGGTGCCAATGCATTAAAGTTTTCTTTGTCTGCTCCAAATGCCGGCATTGATGGCAATGCAGCAAATAATGATTTAATAGTCAATTTTACAATAGCTCCGGAATTAAACTTGCCTTATACAGAAAGTTTTCAATCAACTGTTTTTCCTCCAGCAAATGGTTCCGCCATCATCAATCCGGATGCGCCGGCAGTTACCTGGACAAGGACAACTGCGGCCGGAAGACCTGGTAATGCGTCCATGAGAATTAAATGTTTTGATTATGGACCGGATGCAAATAATAATTTGGGGCAGCGGGATATTTACAGATTACCATCTATAAAAGTAGATGCTTTAGATTCTCTCGTAATTAGTTTTAATGTTGCTTACCAGCCCTATTTTGGTACCGGGGTTACTGCACCTACAAAAGACTCATTAAGGATTATTTATTCTACTGATTGTGGCCTTACGTGGAAACCCACCACTTATGCCAAAGGCGGGGCTTCATTGAGTACTGTTCCCGGTACTACGAGCGAAGATTTTGTTCCGGCCAATAGCCGGGAATGGAGAACAGAACGGTTGGTGCTGGATGATTTATGCAGCGAAAAAATCAAGACACTGGTTTTGGGTTTTGAATCAATAAACGACTATGGAAATAATATTTATGTAGATAGTATTAATGTGGTTGGCTTTAAAGCTTTTGCAAGAAATACTACTGTATCATCTATTATTGAACCCTTACCTTCTATTTGTAACACAACCAGTTTTACACCCAAAGTTACTATTGCCAATAATGGACTGGATACATTGCGTTCGCTTAAAATATCCTATCAAATTGACAACGGACCTGTAAGTACAATTGACTGGACAGGAGTTGCTGTAAAATGCGATCAGCTGCAGTTTACCTTTACTGTAGCCAATACCACTACCGGAACGCATGTTATAAAAGTATACAGCTCTTTGCCCAATGGGCTCGATGATCAATACACAGCCAATGATACGCTGCTAAAAACCTTTAATATTTTTGCAGCAGTGCCAACGCCTGTTACAGAAGGTTTTGAGGGTAACGGCTTTCCCTCCCTAAACTGGGGCGTTCAAAATGTAACTGGCGGTACGGGCTGGGAGTCATCTGCTGCAAGTTCATTTACGGGTAGTAGGGCGATGGTGATAAATAATAGCAATGCCAGCAATGCCAACAACGCTGTTGATTATTTTATTTCACCTATTGTTATCAACGATGGCAAGGCAGATTCGGTTTTTGGAACGTTTGATCTGGCGTACAAATCCGGGCCACAATATCCGGGTTCTACAGTGTTTCCGTTAGATACGTTGGAGGTTTTAGCCTCCAATGATTGCGGTGTAACCTTCACGAGTGCATGGAAGAAATTTGGATACGAATTGCAAACAGTGAATGACCCTAATTATACCAGTACAGTAGCTTTTACTCCTTCATTAAAAAAGCAATGGAAGGCAAACAGAATTTACCTTTCACCGTTTGTGGGGTCGAGTAATTTTCAGTTGTACTTTGTAGCTAAAGGAAATAAGCAAAATAGTATCTGGCTCGATAACATTAATATCACTGATCAAAAGTTGCCACAGCGGCTGAAAGATCAGGGGTATTTAATTTATCCCAATCCATTTAATAACAGTTTTCTTATTCATCATTCAGCGGTAGAGCCACCGATAGAATTGCAAGCTGTACAAGTATTTAATGCAGCAGGGCAAAGGGTTTGGGATAAAAGATACAATGGCAATGCAGCCAGGCAAATTACCGTTAACCTTGATAAATTAGGAGCTGGTATTTATATTTTAAAGATGCTATATACCAATAAAACTGTTGTGGAAAGAATTGTGAAGCAGTAGGAATTTAACTTATTAATTAAAGGGGCGGCCAACAATCCGCAGCCCCTTCTGTTTTAGATAGCCAATCAGATTAACTCCACCTTTCAATGTGATTCTTGCCTTAGCCGACCCGCCATAGCTTCGGAATGGAAAGTTTATTTACTACCGCAATTTTTTTTACTAACAAACTGCAATTGCCAACAATTGAAATGGATTACTTCAATAGTTAAGCTAAGTTTTATATTTCTTGTGAACCGAGCATCTAACCGGTATTAAATTTTCGGGAGTTGTATGATTTAAATTTGGGCAGTTCTGCTGAATAGCGGCGAGTCCCAGGCAAGGCTGCAAAGCCAATCATGTAGACTCGCCTGGGAAATTTTAAATTTTAGAATATGCTCCGAGCGGAATGAGGATGAAACAAACCCCTACAAAGTTTAAATGCTAATAAAAAAGAAATGAATAAAACGGGTATTTTAATGTGCCCATCTCTCCAGGCGAATTTGGCCTTAGCCTTTGTGATACTATTTTTAAAACTTTATTTTTGCAACTAAATCAGCGACGATGGCAAACAAGGAATTGCAAGCATTTGTTATTGAACAAAAAATACTAAACAGGATTTATGTTGTGCGAGGCCAAAAAGTGATGATTGATGAAGACTTGGCGGAAATGTATAGCGTATTAACAAAGCGATTAAATGAACAGGTAAAGCGTAATATAAAACGATTCCCCAAAGACTTTATGTTTGCCCTTACTCAAAAAGAGTTTGAAAACTTGAAGTCGCAAAATGCGACATCAAGTTGGGGCGGGAGAAGAAAATTGCCCAGTGCTTTTACAGAGCAAGGCGTAGCGATGTTATCAAGTATTTTGAATAGTGATACCGCCATTGAAGTAAACATTAGAATCATAAGGGTATTTACAAGATTACGAGAGTATGCACTGACACACAAAGAAATTTTGTTACAGCTTGTTAAACTTGAAAAAGAAGTAAAAGGAAACAGTAAAGACATTGAAAATATTTTTACCGTACTAAAAGAGCTTATAGAAAAAGATGCAAAGCCTGCTCCAAGAAATAAAATCGGTTTTAAGCAGTACGACTAACCAGTCCAGTATTTTAATCGGGAAGCCCAACAGAAAAACAAATTTTCAACAGAAAGCGAAGCCGACGAATCCCCCCAGACGCAGAGATCCAACTGTGCGGCTGGGGGAAAGAATTGTGAAGCGGTAAAATTTGACCGAATAATTTAAAAGGCCTGCCAACAATAAGGAGCCGCTTTTGTTTTAACTAAAACATCAAGTTAACTTTGTAAAAAACAGCAACATGAATACGGCTATTAATACGATTATAGAATTTACCACAGATAAAGATTTAAAACGGATTGCAGAAAAAGTACTGTTGGAGCAGCGCATTACCGATGCCGAAGGTATACTGCTTTTTGAAAAAGGAAGCCTGCCTTTTGTAGGCGCATTGGCTAATTTTATCAGAGAGCGTAAGCATGGAGACACTACTTATTTTAACCGAAATTTTCATATAGAGCCAACCAACGTTTGTGTGTTTAGTTGTAAATTTTGCTCCTACTCCCGCTTGTATGCCAATAAAGAAGAAGGATGGGAACTGAGTATTGATCAGATGCTCGACATTGTAAAATCCTACGACGGCAAACCAATTACCGAAGTACATATTGTGGGTGGTGTGCATCCAAAAATGAACATGGCTTATTTTATTGAGTTAATGCAAAAAATTAAAAATCACCGGCCCGGTTTGCATGTAAAAGCATTTACTGCGGTTGAGTTGGATTATATGTTTCGTAAGGCAAAATTAACAGTGGAGGAAGGTATGAAACAACTGCATGATGCAGGGTTGGATAGTCTGCCAGGTGGAGGCGCAGAAATATTTGCACCAGAAATAAGGGAACAAATTTGTGCTGATAAAGTAGATGCCAATGGTTGGTTGCACATACATGAAGTGGCGCACCAGTTGGGTATGAACACGAATGCAACGATGCTGTACGGACAAATTGAACGATACGAACATCGCATCGATCACATGCGGCGCCTGCGGGAATTGCAGGATAAAACCGGTGGCTTTAATACTTTCATTCCATTGAAATTCCGCAACCGGGATAACGATATGAGTTATGTAACCGAATCTACCAGCACAGAGGATATGCGCTTGTATGCCATTGCCAGAATATACCTCGATAACTTCCCCCACCTGAAAGCTTATTGGCCCATGTTGGGCAGAGAAAATGCCCAGCTGAGTTTGGCTTTTGGTGTAAATGATATTGATGGTACCATCGATGACTCAACTAAAATTTACAGTATGGCAGGCAGTGAAGAGCAATCTCCAACAATGAATACACAGCAATTGGTAACACTGATAAAACAGGTAAAGCGCTCACCGGTTGAAAGAGATACCTTGTATAATGTTGTACAAGATTATAGTAACGTAGAACTGGTAAATGAGGAAAGCAATAGTTACCTTAACTGAGGTAAATTGAAATTGCAGTAATACTACTTATGAAAGGTTATGGAAAAGTTTTTTTAAAGCCTTTGCCACTCCGTCATTATTGTTGGTGTCTGTAATGTCATCGGCCACCTTTTTTATTTCATCCGGCGCATTGCCCATGGCGATGCCCATGCCTGCAAATTCAATCATGCTTTTATCATTGTAGTTGTCACCAATGGCGATTATTTCATCTTGCTGTATTCCGTATTTTGCAATTATTAATTTAATAGCATTTGTTTTAGAAGCCTGTTTGTTCATTACCTCCAGGTAACGGGGTTGCGATTTGTAGATGTTTAATTCGCTATTGTATTTTGCTATCAACTCCTTTTCTATTGCAATGATTTCTGCAACATTTCCAGTAATTAATATTTTATTAGGACCAGTCTGTTTTTTATCCCATATCGAAACCGTGTTATCAAAAGGCTGTATCATGATGGGGACTGGTGTTATTCGTTGTTCTTTTTTTATAGCGTCCGTATTTTCTGCTGCATACCAGTCCATTTGGCTGTAATACATAATGGATACCGGTTTATTTGAAACGGTATTATGTAATTCAATAGTGTCAGACAAGGAAATTTTTACATCATGAATGATGGCCTCTTGTTGATAGATATAACTTCCGTTTAAACTTACTACCGGTTTCTCCTCATCAAAAACATTTGCAGTAAGCGGCAACATACCATGTAAAGGCCTGGCCGAAACTGGAATAACCAAAATTCCCAACTTAATTAGTTGCTGTATGGTTTGCTTTGTATTGTCTGTTATGGTATGCTGGCTTGTAAGTAATGTGCCATCCATGTCTAAAAAAACTGCTTTGTACATTCTTGCTTGTTTAATCCGGCTAAAATAGCAATATCAATCTATTTTAAATAAAAATAATTTTACTGATTACGGCTTGTCGATTTATAAATAACGATGTTTAAAAGTGTACGATGCTTAAAACATTTTTTTAATGACAATCCGCAATTAGGAGCAACATCATTAAAAGGAAACTGTAGAGCCGTAGGCTCGTTTATGTTTTGTAATAACGGATTTTAATCCGTTGTGCTTTAAAAACCCAACTATTTGAGAGCCGTAGGCTTGACTCATATTGTTGTGTTTGTGGGGGCCACTACATGTTTTTAATTAATTCTGCCGCACTTATACATGCGCCGAACCTACGGTTCTTAAAAGATTATCTGTTACTTCATCAACGGGTTGAAACCCGTTGTTACAATATTAATCGAGGCTACGCCTCTTAGAACCGAATTGCAGAAAGTCATTAGTATTTTTCATGTATCATTTAATTTTCTTTTAATAGCAGGTTAATTTCATTCATCAAAACCAAAGCCGTTCCTTTTGATAATCGAAGACTTTTGCAAATAGTAGAACTATTTATTACAGGGAAATATTGTGTACCATTATTGATGATTACATCTGTATTTTCATCTGGCAATATACCGCAGTTCCAGTTAGCAGTGTTTTCCCATGCTGTGTTGATGCTGCCATTCCAGAAAGCAGTAAATTTTAAAAGAGTAATATCGCTTGAGGTAGTACCATCTACGATACATTTAAATTGATGACCGTACCAGTTGGATGCCGGGTTGATGATGGTTAGGTTAATGGTATTGGTTCCGTCAAAGGATGCATTATTTACAAGATCGTTGAAACCGTTGCCGGTATTCATCTGCCATCGATAAGTATTCCCTCTTGTATTAGAGATGATAGTTGTATTGCTTCCGGGGCAAGGAGGCGCTACACAAGGCGTGCCGCCTGAAACGGTATAATCTTTACAGAGTGATTGATAAAATTGATTGGCGATAGCTGCATCATGTATCACTATCGAATTTTCATCGTTAGCGGTTTGCGCCTGTCCCGTCCAGTTAAAAGATCCGGTAAAAACCGTTGGATCCGATGCAGGGTTTAATGCATCAATCAGCATTATTTTATCATGATATAAATCTGAGCCGGAATAGATAAGGAGGTTGTTGCCCAATACCGGCTGCAAGATGTTATATGCATTAAAAGACAAACTAAATTTATCCATTATGCCTCTTACAAAAAGTCCACTGTTGTATTTTGTTTTAATAAGATTGGCAATGGTATTGTCGGTAAAAGTGTAGATGCCAAAAAATAAGTCGTAATCGGCAGTATTTATACTTGCCAATAGCTGTTTACCAGCACTATCCTTTGGACTAAAAAAAACTTCTATTGGCGTACCATTCACATTAAATAGTGTTTGAGTACTGGCAGTTTTAAAACTACTGAATACTGCAGCACCGGCAACCGGATTGACGCCGGAACCACCCCACATTTTATTAAACTCCTGGTAATAGGCCAACGCAACCTGCCTGCTTTGTACTATTACTACATTGTTATAATCTCCGCTGGTTTGTGCATCGCTCCAGTTGTAAGAACCAGTTTGCAATATAGCATCGGTAGAGTCTGCTGAGTTTACATCTATCAGCATAAATTTATTATGCATAATGTAGTTGCTGTAATTGGGGCTGGCAAAAGTTTTTATCAATGAACTTAGCAAAGTAAGTCCTGAGTTATTGGTTGCACTGGTTCCATTGTATATCCACCGGATGGTTACACCTTTTTTTGCTGCGGCATTGGCTGCTACTGCAATTTTATACACATTGCTGTTGATGGTGCTGGTGTAATTATACATCGCAATATCAACAGTAAACTTAGCCCGATTGATGTATGCAGCAATGGTATCAGGGAAAGATACATTCAGATAAACAGCATTCATTCCAGACGAAATGGTTGTATTTACCGGATGATTAAAGTAGCATTTTATGGCAGGGTTTTGCGCTGCAGCTGTGTTGCAGCAGCAAGTCGTTATCAAAAAGATAACGCAGTAGTAAATTGGTATTACTGGATATTGGGTTCTTGGTTTCAAAAGTAATTAGCTACAAAAATATATTTTTCTTTTGCAAACCAGTGGTTAAATAAATACAGCTTTGGATAACGATTTAGCCTCTTAAATGATAAGCTTTTGGACGCACAAATGCACGGATGCCCTGGTACGATAAAGTGCTACCTATGCCTGAATGTTGCCGGCCACTCCAGGGTAAAGTTGCGCTCACTCTGTCACAGCAATTCCAATACACCGAGCCGCTGTTCATTTGCTGCATCACTGTTTCCGCTCTGTGATAGTCAGCAGAATAAATTGCAGCTGTAAGGCCATATTCGGTATCCTGCATTAAAGCAATTGCTTCAGCATCATCGGTTACTTTTTGAATGCCGATGATGGGACCGAAAGATTCTTCTTTCATTATTGCCATCGTATGATTTACATTTATCAATATGGCCGGCTCAATAAAATAGCCTTCACCTTCGGGAATATTGCCGCCGCAAAGAAGGGTTGCGCCTTTATCAGTTGCATCTTTTATTTGGTCCAATAAAAATGCCTGTTGCTCTTTTCTTGCAAGCGGACCAATATCAATTCCTTTTTGTATTGGATTACCTATTTGTAATTTTTTACATGCCAATACATAGGCATCTACAAAAGCGTCGTACACACTTTCATGTACATAAACCCTTTCTACCGCACAGCAACTTTGCCCGTTGTTGTACACAACTCCTTCCAACACATCAGTAGCAGTTTTGGCAATATCCGCTATATCATCCATTACATACAAAGGATCTTTACCACCCAACTCCAACTGACAAGGGACTAATTTACCTGCAACCTTTTCAGCAATGTATTTCCCTGTTTTATAACTTCCTGTAAAGAAATATCCGTCTAGCGGTAATTGCAGCAAATGCTCGCCCACATTGCCTTTGCCGATTACAGCCTGAAAGCAGTTCTCCGGAATACCAGCTTCATGCAACAACCGCTGTATGTGTAAGCCTGTAAGCGTCGTGTATTCAGATGGCTTATACAAAACTGCATTGCCGCCAATTAAAGCTGGAATAAAAACATTTACACCAACAAGGTATGGATAGTTCCAGGCAGAGATATTGGCGATAACGCCCAACGGTTCAAACACAATTTTTTCTTTGGTAGCGCCTTCGTTTGTAATCCATTCTTCAGCTAAGTATTTAGCTGAATTTTCAATAAAAAATTTAATCCGGTTTCTGGCGCCATTTAGTTCATTGTAAGATTGCTGCAGGGGTTTCCCCATTTCATTGCTGAGCGTATTTGCCAGCTCCTCTTTATTAGTATCCAGCAGCAAATAGAATTTTTCGATGGCGGCAATTCTTGTATCTATACTAACGGCTGACCATAGCCGCTCACCGCTTTTCAGCGATTCAAATTTTTTTTGAATGGTTGTTGCTGTATCTTCTGTTACAGTTGTAATGATTACTTCGGTTGCCGGATTGATAATGTCCATATTTATTTTATTGCTTTACTTTTTTCAACTTGTTTAATAAAATATTCCCTGATATTTTTTGAAAGGGTAGATGTTTGTAACTGTAGTTTAAACATCCGTTCCGGATGCCATTGAATGCCCAGCAGAAAAGCCTTTCCACTCTTATCCGCCCATTCAATTCCTTCGATAATACCATCCTCCGATTGTGCATTTGCCATTAGTCCTTTACCAAGATGATTGACACATTGATGGTGAGCACTGTTGGCATCATCTTCTTGCAGACTTGTAATCTCACCCAATAAAGTTCCAGGCAAAATTATTACCGGATGCTTTTTATCTTCTCCCTGATTGCGATGATTGTCATTGGCTTCCTCACCGATATCCTGGATTAAATCGCCACCCAAAACACAATTAATCAATTGCATGCCGCGGCAAACACCTAACACAGGAATGTGTAATCGTTGCGTCAACAAAAAAGTAGCCGTTTCAAATTCATCTCTTGCTTCGTGAAAGGCAGCAGGTGCATTTGGATAACTTGTATTGTTGCTGCCATAACTTTGCGGATGGGCATCCACACCACCGGATAAAACAATGGCATCAACTTCTTTCACCAAATGCAGGTTATCGTCTTCTGCAGAAAGCCGGATGATTTCGATGTCATCATTTCCTTTTAACCAGTTTACATAGTACCCATGTTTTTCATCTGATCCGGTATAGGTTAATCCTATTTTTATGTTGGTTTTCATGTTTACAGCGCTTCTAAATACAATTGTTTAAAATCATTTTTGGTTACAGGCTTTGGATTGCTGGGGTGACAAAAATCTGCCAATGCAAGGTCGCTCAAGGTTTCAATGTGCTCAGCCGTTACGCCAATTTCATTAAGCCTGGTGGGTAA
>JBBQEA010000010.1:0-40105 GCA_038320245.1 Chitinophagales bacterium
GGATGCCTCAATTCCACCTTTGGTACCACGCCAGCTCATTACTGCTGCATTGGGCGCTAATCCACCTTCCAGTATTTCATCCCAGCCCATAAATTTTTTCCCTTTTGATTCAACAATTTTTTCCGTTCTTTTTTCAAAATAAGATTGTACTTCTTCCATGTTTTTCAATCCTTCTTTTTTCATTAATTTCTTAACAGCATCACTTTGCTCCCAAAAGGTTTTAAAAGTTTCATCACCACCCATGTGTATATATTCAAATGGAAATAACTGTGCAACTTCTGTAATAACTTTATCTAAAAAAGTATAAACGTTTTCATTAGCCGGGCAAAGATTATCATCCACCAATGCTGTATGGGTACTCCAGTCTTTAATAGATTCCCCAGATCCGACACCGTTATTTTTTAAACCGCCTGAGCAGGCTAATTCCGGATATGCTGCAATGGCTGCAAGGCTATGTCCGGGCACATCAATTTCGGGTAATACATCTACAAAATGGTCTTTAGCATATTTTACCACTTCCTTTATTTCCTCCTGTGTGTAGAAGCCGCCGTAATTTCTCGGCTCATCTTTTTTAATATTAGTAAACTCGCCAAAACGACCAACACGTTTTACATTCCATGCGCCTATTTCAGTTAGTTTGGGAAGGCTTTTTATTTCTATCCTCCAGCCTTCATCATCAGTTAAATGCCAATGAAATAAATTTAATTTATATGCGGCCATCTCATCTATAAATTGCTTCACTTCATCCTTTGTAAAAAAGTGACGGCTAACATCCAGCATAAGTCCCCGCCAGCCAAAGCGTGGATAGTCTGTAATTTCTACACAGGGAGCCGTCCATGAAATGTTTTTCACCAATTGTTTGCTTTCGATTTCTTTTGGTAAAAGTTGCAGTAAAGTTTGAACGCCATAAAATAAACCAGCCGGTTGATTTGCTTTGATTATAATATTTTCCGGAGTAACAGATAATTGATAACCTTCTTGGCCCAATGTATTATTGGCAGTTGTATTCAACAGCAGCTGTATATTTGCGGTTGCTGAGTTTGAAGAAAATTTAACGTCAGAGCCGGTTGCAGTGCTTAGCTTACGCTGCAAAAGGCTTGCAGTAAATTGCACTTCTTTGTTATCGGAAGCACTGATGTTGATAGTATTTGGTAATTGAAAAAGTCCGGGTTTTTGAGCCATTTGTACAGGTTCCGGAATGATGGAAATGGATTGTTGTTGACTGAAACAGATAGCAGTTGCGCAGCAGCAAAATGCCAGCGAAAGAATTTTTTTCATATAGCGATTGTGATTTTATTTTTTTAAAATTACTTCATAAATATTGATTCAGCTCAATCTATAAAAATTTAACTAAAAAAGTCTAAAAATATGTCACTACAATTAGATCGTTCTGTTTTTGGTAATCCGGTTAATGCAGGCAATGTATTAAGTAATGAAGAAGCTACACAATTACTAAATGATTGGGTAAAAAATGACCGGCTAAAACTGCACATGAAACAAGTAGCTCATTTGATGAAAAGCTGGGCTGCAGAAAAGGAGGGGCTGAATGAAGCAGACCAATGGCGATGGGAAATGGCAGGCCTGCTGCATGATGCCGATTGGGACCAATGGCCCGATATGCATTGTAAAAAAATAATTGAAGAACTGGAATCAAAAAATGTTGATCCTGAAATTATCCATGCAATAGCAAGCCATGGGCCCAATCATTTTGGTGTGGAGCCGGAAACCAGGATGGATAAAATGCTATTCGCATTTGATGAACTCAGCGGATTAACACATGCCTACAGCTTAATGCGACCAGAAGGCTACGATGGTATGGAATTGAAAGGTATAAAGAAACGCTTTAAAGAAAAAGGTTTTGCCGCTAGTGTAAATAGAGAAGAAATAATGGATGCGATGAATAGGGCTGGTTTAGAATTAGACGGCATCATGCAATTCATTATTGAGCGGCAAGGTTTAGTAAAATGAAATGGTCAACAATTTTAATTTTAAATTGCCTTTATCTCCGCAACCAAATTCTGCAATACTTTTTTTGCATCGCCAAACAACATGCTTGTTTTGGGTTGAAAGAAAAGATCATTTTCTATTCCGGCGTAGCCAGGCTTCATGCTGCGTTTGTTTACGATAACTGTTTTGGCTTGCTCTACTTCTAAAATGGGCATACCATAAATAGGAGAGGCAGGGTCATTTTTTGCGGCTGGATTTACCACATCATTGGCGCCAAGTATCAGCACTACATCCGTCGTTTTAAATTCATCATTGGCAACTTCCATCTCCATTAATTTTTCATAACTCACATCAGCCTCTGCAAGTAAAACGTTCATGTGTCCAGGCATACGGCCTGCCACCGGGTGAATGGCGTATCTTACTTCAACACCTTTTTCTTCCAGCATTTTTTCCAACTCATGACATACGTGCTGGGCCTGTGCCACGGCCAATCCGTAGCCTGGTACAATCATTACTTTATGAGCGTAACTCATTACCATAGCAGTATCGCTTAAACTTATTTCTTTGTAGGCACCTTGCTGAGTTACACCGTTACTTGTTGCAGCAGCGTTTCCGCCAAATGAACCTATCAGCACATTAAGTAAAGATCGGTTCATAGCCTTGCACATTAATATGGTCAGCAGCGTGCCAGCCGCACCTACTAAAATACCGCCAGTCAGCATCACTTTATTGTCATATAAAAATCCACCACAGGCAGCTGCCACACCGGTAAAAGAGTTTAATAGAGAAATTACTACCGGCATATCTGCACCGCCAATGGGCAACACAAATAATATCCCATAAATCAACGCAAAAAAACCAATCATTATAAAAGGAATGTATGCTGCGCCAATAGTTGAGCGGTAAGCTACTACAGCAGAAACTATTACCAAAATCATTACAATCATATTAACTATATGCTGGCCCTTAAACGAAAAATCCTTAACCCTTCCATTTAATTTACCCCATGCAATGATACTGCCTGTATAAGAAATGGTACCAATAATGGCGCCTGCTGCAATTGTTATATAATGGCCTGCAGTTGCAAGGTCTGCAAACGGGGTGTCGGGTGCATCCTGGTGAAGTTTATAAATATGATAAAACTCGGCAGCAGAAATCAAAGCGGCACAGGCGCCACCCATACCGTTGAACAAGCTCACCATCTCTGGCATTGCCGTCATTTTAACTTTTTTGGCAGCCAATGTACCTGCAATTGTTCCTATAGCAAGACCACAGAAAATCCATAAATAGTTTCCCAGTTTTTGCCCATTGTCTTCATACAAAAAAATAGTGCCAAATATTGCAATAGTCATACCTGCTGCTGCTATCAAATTTCCTTTACGTGCCGTAAGAGGGTTGCTCAGCATTTTAAGACCGAGAATAAAAGTTACCGATGCGATGATGTAACAGAGTGTGAGTATGTTTAGTTCCATGGTTTTATTTATTTGTCGCCAAGATGCAAAAAAGCAACAATGCAAAGTTGAATTCGTATAATTTTTTTAATTATCAGGGTATTGCCCTACGCCCCTTTTGGGGATGGAGGCGTCTTTTTTTTCTTGAACATTTCCAACATTCTGTCAGTAACTACAAAGCCACCTACCACATTCAGCGTGCCCAGTATTACTGCGAGAAAACCCAATATCAATGCCAGATAATTATCGGCTTCTGCCTTACCCATTACGATAATAGCACCAATAATTACTACACCATGTATGGCATTGGCGCCACTCATCAGCGGTGTGTGCAGTACACTTGGTACCCTGCCAATTACCTCAATACCCACAAATATCATCAATATTACTATGTAGATTATTTGCTGGTTGTCCGAAATCCATTGCAGTATATTTCCCATACTTATTATTTATTTTTTTTGATCTGTTAAAGCAAGTGTTTGCAACTGCAGTTAAAATAAAGTTGCTGTATCAACACATTATTTGGCCGCTCTCACCGTTTCATTTGTTATGGTGCCGGCATGCGCAATACAAGTGCCCTTTACCAAATCATCTTCAAAATTTAAATTTAATTTTCCTTCCTTATCGATGATGAGTTGTAAAAAATTCAACACATTTTTGCCATATAATTTACTGGCGTCGCTGGGCATGTTTGCTGGTAAATAAGAGTTGCCAACAATGCTGATGCCATTGTAATTTACCGTTGTGTTGTTTTCTGTAAGCTCTGTGTTACCGCCGGTTGCGGCAGCCAAATCAATGATAACAGATCCGCTTTTCATCGCCTCCATCATTTCGGTTGTAATCAATATGGGGGCTTTCTTACCGGGTATTTGTGCAGTTGTAATAATGATATCTGCCTTGGCGACACTAACTGCAATGGTTGCTTTTTGCCGTTGCATAAATTCTTCACTTTGCTCTACTGCATAGCCGCCGGCTTTGCTGGCATCGGCTGCACCTTCCACTTCTACAAATTTTCCACCCAGGCTCATTACTTCTTCTTTTACGGCAGGCCTTGTATCAAAAACCTCCACTACAGCACCCAATCTTTTTCCCGTTGCAATTGCCTGAAGCCCTGCAACACCAGCACCTAATATCAACATTTTTGCTGGCGGTATGCTACCTGCTGCAGTCATAAACATGGGGAAATACCGGGGGAATAAATTAGCGGCTAATAACACTGCTTTGTATCCTGCAATATTGGCCTGACTACTGAGTACATCCATACTTTGCGCCCTGGTAGTACGGGGTAGCATATCCATACTAAAAATGCTGTAGCCTTTATCTGCCCAATCTTTTATAAGGCCATGATTAAAAAGTGGCTGATAAATACCGAGCAGAATGGTAGCTGGTTTAAAACTGGTAGCATGCAGCTGAGGATTGATGGTTAAAACGATATCAGCAGTAGCTGTAATTTCATCAAGGCTTGCAATAGTAGCACCTGTTTCACTATATTTTTTATCGCTGGCGAAAGCATTTTCACCTGCACCCATTTGCACCAAAACAGTAACATTCCATTTTTTTAAAGTTGATATATGCTCTGGTAATAAGGATACTCGTGTTTCGGGGGATGGTTCTTTTAATACGCCAATTATCATGTTAAATTGAATTGGGCGCAAGTTAATGAATTTTGCCTCTATCCCCTAAAGGGTGGCGGACAGTTTTGTAATTTAATGCTGTATATTTTTAGCCAGAAATTAGAATCTGATGCTGAAGTGTTGCTTTTCTTTAAAACTTGGATTTATGAAAACCAATCCGATAAAAAAAAGATCAATGGTAAGCGTTACAGTTGGATGCTGTTGAATTACGCTCCATGCTGCTTCCATTTCTTCGCTCCAGTGAATATCGTCGAAAATTAAAATGGTTGAGGCGGTGGAATAGTTTAAAAGCTTAGCAAAGTAATCAAGCGTTGGTTGTTTGCGGTGGTTGCCATCAATAAAAGCTAAATCAACATTGCCGGTTTTATTCAACAGCGGCTGAAATGTTTTTGTAAAATCTCCCAATGTAAGCTTGATGTTATTTAGTTTCAACAGCTCAAAGTTTTTTTGTGCAATGGCAGCTATTGCAGCGGAGCCCTCGCAGGTATAGACTTTACCAGCATCATTTCCCTTGGCTAAATAACAGGTGGTAATACCCAGTGAAGTGCCCAGTTCAATGATGGTTGCCGGTTGATAATATTGAACAATACGAAATAATAATTGAGCAAATTTTTTTGGTTTTAAAGAAGATGCGGCAATGTTTTTAATAACTCTTTTATTTGATTTCATTACAGCCGAGCCAGCGCCAAAATCTTCCACTTCTATCAATTCTTCATTTTGTAATAATTGCTCACGCTCTAGTTCTATCACAGCATAACTACTGTACTGTTTTTTATCCCTTAAAATATTTTTTACAAAATCAAATACAAAAGGAGAGTGCACACCATGGCCCCTTCCATTGCTGGCAGTAAGGTAGTAATGGATGTATTTTTTTGCAAGTTGAAATTTGGAAAACAAGATATTCAATAATAAGAAATGAAAAATTTGGAACAAAAAAAGTATTATGTACTACTACTTCTTTTTCCATTTTTGAAAACTATATGCAAAGGTATGTTTCTCATCTGCCGGAAAATCCTGGGTAGATTCGAGCTCCCAATTTGTTTCATTTATTGCAGGGAAAAAAGTATCTCCTTCTAATTGTACATGTACTCTTGTAATGTAGATAATATCGGTAATGGACAAGGCCCACTTATAAATCTCTCCTCCTCCAATTACAAATGCTTCTTTACAATTGGTCTCGGCAGCTTTTTTAAGTGCATCTTGTAAATCTTTTGCTACTATTACATCCGCTGCTTTCCAGTCTGCCTGCCTGGTAATTACAATGTTGATGCGGCCAGGTAAAGGTTTATTTACGGATTCAAAAGTTTTTCGTCCCATAATCACAGGCATGCCCCAGGTAGTATTTTTAAAAAACTTTAAATCATTAGGTAAATGCCAGAGTAGCTGGTTATTTTTACCAATGGCGTTGTTTTCTGATGCGGCTACTATTAGTGAAATAATCATGGTACAAAATTGAACTATCTATCCGTAACTGACAATTATTTTCCGATACATTTATAACCAAGGAGTTTTTTAAAATAGACTCTCTATGGTTATTTCCTGCTGTACAAACCCTATGCTGTGTTCATTTTTTACTATGCCATAAGTTGATATCATGGTAAGAAAAAGTGATTTCTTGGTCTTTGTTTTTTCCTGAAAAATTCGCATTTTCTCTCTTAGTTCAGTTGCATAAGCTTTGGAAATGGTGAAGGGTTTATCATAAAATTTAGCTTCACAAATATTGATGACGTTGTCTTTTCGGTCAATCAATAAATCTATCTGTGTGCCATCCAGTGCAGCACTTCCCTTGTAAATAAAACTAGACTGTTCGGTATAAACCGATGCAATGCCTAATGCTATTTTGATTTTTTCAATATGCTTCATACAGATGTTTTCAAATGTATATCCACTCCAGCTTTTATACGTAGGTGTGGAAGATAATTGCAGCCAGTTGATATTTTTTTTATTGCGGATAAATTTCAGGTAGAACAAAGAGTATTCGTCTGTAAGCCTATACAGGGTTTCTTTTTTTACTTTATCAAAAGGGTAATTGGCAGCTATAAAATCTGATTGCTCCAATTCATTTAATAGTTTGCTGAAACTACCTCCATCTTTTAATTTGGCGGCAGCCAGTATTTCACTTCTCGATAATCCTTTTTGTTTTGCCGCCAATGCCTGTATGATACTAATGTGTTGCCGGGCATTTACAAACAGTGCATTGTATAGGTTTTCAAACTCATTTACCAGTAATCCATTTTTTTCAAAACAAATGCGGTTAATGTTTTGTGCAGCACTTTGTCCTTTTTTAATTTCTTTTAAATAATGCGGTATTCCACCCAACGCCATATACAGTTGCAGAATGTGGTACCTGGAAAGTACCACTCCGTTGTACCTGAGGTAGGCCTCTGTTTCAGCTAAAGTAAAAGGTTGCAGGTGAATGCGTTTGGTTACCCTATTGTGCAGGCCACCCCTGTTGTTGATAATTTTACTGGCCATCCAGGATGCCGCAGAACCACAAATAATTACTAGTATATTTTTAGCTGTTGCCCAGCTATTCCAAAACCAATCAAGTGCTGGTAAAAATTTTGATTTATGTGTATCCAACCAGGGCAGTTCATCGATAAACAGAATAAGTTTTTTAACTTTTGTTAAGCTGTCTAAATAATCTGCTAACTGACTAAAGGCTTCCATCCAGTTTGCCGGAGCCGCTTTTACTGTTCTTTTGCCACTTTGTTTTGCAAGTGCAATGGCAAAGCTTTGCAACTGTTGCTCATTGTCTGCATTCAATATACCACTAAATTCAAAATGCAGTTTATTTTCAAAAAATGTTTTGATAAGATAAGTCTTTCCTACCCTTCTTCTTCCTGTAACCGCAAGCATATCAGCACCGGTTGATGCTACCGTTTCTGTAAGGCTTTTTTGTTCGTCTTCCCGTCCTATAATTATTCTTTCCATTGTTTTTATTAATTTATTGCCAGCGGAATGTATACAAATATACATAGATTCCGCTACTAATAATTTAGCAGTATATCTTATAATATCAGGATGCAAAGCCCGAAAAGAAACAAAAAGGACAACGAAAATAAGGAGTAGATAAAATACGTGAAAAATTATTGCTAGCGGAATCTATATAAAATAGGGTACATTCCGCTAGCAATAATTTTTATTAAACCGCCACCGGTGCCTTTATCCCCGGATGACAATGGTAATTTTCCAGCTTAAAATCTTGAAAATTAAATCCAAAAATATCTTTTACTTCAGCATTAATTTTCATCTGCGGCAATGGAAAAGGTATACGGGTAAGTTGCAGATTTGCCTGTTCAAAATGATTGCTGTATAAGTGCGTATCACCGCCGGTCCACACAAAATCTCCCAGGTCCATATCGCAAACCTGTGCAATCATCATTGTTAGCAAAGCGTAGGAGGCAATGTTAAATGGAACGCCTAAAAATACATCAGCACTTCGTTGGTACAATTGACAGCTCAATTTTCGCCTACCATCAGTAGCAGGCGCTGTGTAAAATTGAAATAAACAATGGCAAGGCATCAGTTTCATTTTAGGGAGGTCTGCAACATTCCAGGCACTAATAATAATACGGCGGCTATCCGGGTTTGTTTTTAGCTGATGAATCACCTCCTTTATCTGGTCAATCTCTACGCCATCTGCACCTTGCCAGCTGCGCCATTGTTTGCCATATACAGGCCCGAGGTTGCCATTTTCATCTGCCCATTCATCCCATATTTTTATGTTGTGCTCCTTTAAATAGCCAATATTGGTATCACCGTTTAAAAACCACAGCAATTCGTAAATGATACTTTTAAGGTGACATTTTTTGGTGGTTACCAGAGGAAACCCTTCGTTTAAATCAAAGCGCATTTGGTAGCCAAAAACACTCCGGGTGCCAGTGCCGGTGCGATCGCTTTTATCTGTGCCCTTATCAATAATATGTTGTAATAAATGTAGGTATTGCTGCATGTCTGCAAAGTAAGCTACTATCACTTAAAGGGAAAAAAATCCTGCATATTTTAGTGACAAGCTTACATCATCTGGCAAAGAGGATGGTTGCATATAAAAATTTATAGAAAATTAAGTAAGGCCAAAGCAAACTACCTTAATTAAAGATTCATTAAAAATCATACTCCCTTTTAAACATATTTACCCGTATTCCGGCGGTAAGTAATGTGCTGCTGGTTGTGCCTGTTACATTGGCCAATTTGTAACTTCTGTGCTGCAGACAAAAATCAAAATAGATATTCTCTCTTACCTCGTAAGATAGCTGTACCATGGCATTCAGGCAGGTAGCTTTGATGCCGCTCCCTACTTCAAAGCCATTTACTCTTTGTCCGGATGCAGGGTTGTTGGGGTCTATATAAGGCTTGCCTGTATCGTACAATCTAAAAGGGTTTCCTCCAAAATTAAAACCGGCACTATCCAAACCCTGGTAATAATAAATGGCTCTGGCATTAATATACCATTTAGCCGCAGGCTGGTATTTTACAATGCCAATTAATTCCTGAAAATTGGCGCCAAGCGGGTGGGCCATTGGCTGGTTGTAATGGGTATAGTTTGAAACAGAATCATAATGAGAATAGGTGAATGGCCTTACCCGGTTGGTTTCTACCTGAAGATCAAGGTTGGGGATTCCAAATGCATCAACATATTTTACCCCCAGCTGGTAACCATATTTGTTTACATAGTTGGTTGGGTCGTTACGCAATTTACTCAACACAAATTCATCCAATAAAAACTGCCCATAAAATTGCAATTTGTTGGCAACATTTGCTTTAAAGTCGAAGCCAGCCTTGGCTTTATCGGAACTACCTGTTGAACCTTCCAGGAAACGAAGGAATATTATCGGGTTAAGGTATTGCAGTTCAAACTGGTTTTTACGGCCAAATGTAACGGCTTCAAAAACACCTACATTTACCGACTTTGATACATTAAAACTCAAGTGGTGTAATACCTGATATTTTCTCTCTAGCAGATTGTCTCCGTTCTTTTGAAATTGAGGCATCAGCTCCATAAAAATATTCTGGTAATTTAGTTTCCAGATACGGGTATTGAGTTTTAAAAATAAATAACTATTACCCCAGTCGCTTAAAAATAAACTGCGGTAACCGTTGCCGATAAAGTTTTTATCATGGCCAAATTGTACGTCAATATATTTTGCTACGTTAAAAGTAAAATATCCTCGGGCATCGAAATAATCTACCCCAGTGCCCTTAAAGCCTTTGTAAAAGCCAACACCAGGAACAGCTCTCAGAGAATTTATTTTATTTCTGAAATAAACCGGTCCACGTTCCTGGTTATCGCTGAGTGTGGTGGAAAAGCCAATCTTATTCGCAATCATTCCTCTTATAGTAACGCCACGGCTATTTACAAATATATTATCCTTATTATCCGATTCTTTACCATAGGTAAGTTGCAACATAGGATTCACCACTAAAAAAAAGTCTTTGCTGTTTATTTCAGCAAGGTTTGGTTGTGTTTTATAAAATGTATTAAAAATTGCTTTCTTGCTTTTAAAACTTTCTTTTGAACCTTCTACCCATTCGCTGTTGTTCATAAAAAAACTATGCAGGTTGTACTTATCAATCTTTGTAAGTTGTAGTTTATTCCAAACTGCCAAAGCACTATCCGAAATAGAATTACTTTTTACTAACAGATCCACACTATCCAGCATCGCAGCCTCTTTTACCATCGTTTTTCGGTTAAGGTATTTTAAGCCGGAAAAATTTAACGCAGGGTCTATTTTTCCTTTTATTTCCAGGCGGTTGAGTAATTGATAGGCCTTATCACCTTGTTGTAAATAGGTAGATTGCGCTGTTGCAAAAATGGGACAAATAAAAATCAAGAGTTTGGATAAGCTTTTAATAATTTGCATCAGATTCGTTTTTTAGTTACAAAAGTAGATTTTTTTGAGCCAGACATTGCAGTGTCATCCTGTAGCTATCGGATGTAGCTGCAGTGGTAAACAGGATGTTGTTATTTTTTCTTATTGGTAAAAAGAATAAAATAACTGCTCTTCCACTACTACAGTACTATTGAGCAACAATTTTGAACTACAACCCTATCCTACTTTTTGTAAGAATAGTTTTAATGTTTTTAACAGCGTCAAGATATGCAAAAAATACTTTTTAAAAATATACAGGTAGTTAACGAAGGAAAAAACATTGTTGCAGATGTTTTAGTATCGGGCGAAAGAATTGAAAAAATTGCTCCGATAATTCAATCAAATGCGGGTGTAAAGGAAGTTAATGGAGAAGGTAAATTTTTATTGCCCGGCGTAATTGACAACCATGTGCATTTTAGAGAGCCCGGATTAACATATAAGGGCACCATTTACAGCGAATCGAAGGCGGCAGTAGCAGGTGGCGTTACTTCTTTTATGGAAATGCCCAACACCATACCGCCTGTATTTACGCAGGTACTGCTAGAAGACAAGTTTTCTATAGCAGCTAAAACTGCATTGGCCAATTATTCTTTTTACATGGGTACCAGTAATGACAATGCGGATGAAGCACTCAAAACGAATGACAAAAGAAATGACGTGTGCGGCATAAAAATTTTTATGGGTAGTAGCACCGGTAATTTATTATTGGATAATCCGGTAACGCTCGATAAATTATTCCGTGAAAGTGAAATGCTTATTGCAACCCATTGCGAAGATGAACGATTGATGAAGCAAAATTATGAAAGGTTAAAAGCCGAAAACAGGGAGTTTACCGCTGCCGATCACCCCATTATTAAAGATGAAATTGAGTGCTTTGAATCTTCGCTGGTGGCTATTCAGCTGGCAAAAAAGTACAACACCCGTTTACATATCTTACACATCACTACACAAAAAGAGTTGCAGTTATTCTCCAATATGCTGCCTTTACAAGATAAGAGGATTACCGCCGAAGCCTGTGTGCATCACCTTCATTTTACCAGTGATGATTATGCGGTATTGGGCAATAAAATAAAATGCAATCCTGCTATAAAAGCGCCATTTAATCGAAATGCATTATGGGAGGCATTGCTAGATGACAGGCTCGATTCTATCTCTACCGATCATGCGCCGCATATGCCGGAAGAAAAAAATATTCCTTACGAAAAAGCACATGGGGGTATTCCATTTGTACAACACTCCTTATCTATGATGCTGCATTATGTAAAAGAAGGAAAAATAAGTATAGAAAAAGTGGTGGAGAAAATGTGCCATGCAAATGCCAGTATTTATCAGGTAAAAGACAGAGGATTTATCAGGGAAGGTTATTTTGCCGATTTGGTAGTGGTGGATCCCAATACATCCGTTACCGTAAATAAAGAAAATATACTCTATAAATGCGGCTGGAGCCCGCTGGAAGGATTTACTTTTCCCGCTACCATTGAAAAAACTTTTGTAAATGGCACAATGGTCTATGGAAATGAAGGATGGAATGAATCTATAAAGGGCCAAAGACTTTTATTTGACAGGATTTAACTTAAACGAACCGAATGGAAATAGACAATACCACCCTTACCGATTTAGCAATATTGAATACGCAGGATGATTTTTCGCTGTTTAATAAACTCAACTTTTGCCAAACGTCCGGTGGCAGGGAAACACTGTTGAAAAATTTAATTACGCCATTGTCTTCTATAGAAGCCATTGCAGGCATACAGCAAACCATTCAGTTTATTGACAAGCATATAGCCCATTGGCCTGCACAAATCACCAATGGATCTGTAATGATGGTTGAAAAATTTTATAACGCCACCATTGATGAAATACCTGCAAACCCAAGCCCGGCAGGTGTTTTGAGTTATAAGCTTTTCAGCAGCGCAGATTATTCATTTGTAAAATATTCTACCGAGCATGCCTTTGATTTTATTAAAGGCATGAAACAATTGTTGCAATTTTTTAATACAGATGATACACCTGTATCATTAAAGAAAATATTGATTCAGGCTGCTGAAGCTATAAATAAGCCAGAATTTACAATCATTGATAAATACCCTAAATCGAAAAATTTAAATAATAAAGACCAGCTGCACCTGGCCAATTTTTTACGATACCGTTACAAGCAAAATATGCTTTCGTTGCTGGCTATGTATTACCAGCTTGATGCCTGGTACAGCATGTCAAAAGCTGTAAAATATTTTGGACTGGTGTTCCCAACTTTTACACAGGAACAAAAACCCTTATTGCAGGTAAAAGGTCTCTTCCATATTTTATTGCCGCAACCGGTAGATTATGATGTGGAATTGAAAGCAGGCAAGAACTTTCTTTTTTTAACCGGTGCCAATATGGCTGGTAAAAGCACCTTCATCAGGGCAGTAGGATCGGCCATTTATTTAGCACACATTGGTATGGGCGTGCCTGCAAAAGAAATGAAGCTCAGCTTATTTGATGGCTTGTTAAGCAACATCAATGTGATGGATAATATTGTAAAAGGTGAAAGTTATTTCTACAATGAAGTACAACGCATAAAAGCTACAGTACAAAAAATAAGTAATGGCAGAAACTGGCTGATACTGATTGATGAACTGTTTAAAGGCACCAATGTGCAGGACGCTATGAAATGCAGCACTGCTGTAATTGAAGGGTTATTAAAAATGCAGCAGTCGGTTTTTATTCTCTCTACCCATTTATACGAAATTGGAGAACCGCTAAAAAAGTATCCCAATATCGTTTTTAATTATTTTGAAACCGATGTTAAAAACGACCAGCTGGTATTTAATTACCAACTAAAAGAAGGTATCAGTAACGACAGGCTGGGTTACATCATTCTAAAAAATGAAGGTGTTGTAGATATGTTGCAACGCCTTTGAGCTAAACCATTCGTATAATTTTTGCACCCCCAAATGCACTAATGACTGTACATTTGCAGCCGTGTTAATGCAAAAAGCACGGTATCAGCATTCATGAAAAATTTACTGCGGATTTTTAAGTACATACAAATACCTAAGGGCAAAATGGCGTTTTATATTGCCTGTTCTTTATTAGCAACTTTCTTTTCTGCTGCAAGTTTAGGTATGCTTTCTCCCTTTATGCAATTGATTATAAATGGCGATAGCAAATTGCCGATCGACTCAAAAGCAGTTGGCGGCCTTATAAATACCATACAGCATTTAAGAGATACCAAAAGCCCTTTGTATGCGTTGGGAACCGTTTGTGTTATTATTGTACTAAGTAATTTGCTGAGCAATACGTTTAGATACTTATCTTATTATATTTCCACTCCTGTACGCAACGAAATATTGGCCAGCTTTCGCACAAGGTTGTACGATAAAATATTAAAACTGCCCATGAGTTTTTTTACAGAACAAAAAAAAGGTGATTTAATGAACCGGATGATCGGTGATATCGGCGAAATTCAATCATCTATAGTAATGGCTTTGGAAGGATTAATAAAAGATCCTTTAACCATTCTTTCTTACCTTATTTATATGGTGTATTTAAGCCCGATGCTCTCAATGGCCTTGTTGGTATTGCTGCCGGTTACAGCGCTTATTATTGGAAGACTAAGTAAAAAATTAAAAAAACAAAGTGGTGCTTACAGCATTGCATCTGCAGATAATCTGAGCCATGTAGAAGAAACATTGGGTGGTATAAAAGTGATAAAGGCTTTCTCTGCAGAAGACAGGATGATGAAAAAATTTGTTGATGGCAATAATAAAATATTCTCCATATTGAATGCAATGACGAGAAGAAGGGATCTTGCCAGTCCGTTGACAGAGGTGATGGGAGTAGCTGTTTTGTGTTGTATTCTTTTCATTGGTGGATATCTGGTTTTTAACCAAAGCGGCGATTTGCAGAAGGCTGATCTGTTTCCCTTTATTGCCATCTTTGGGGTGCTGATAAATCCGGCAAAAAACTTATCTAATACTATCAGCAATATTCAGCGTGGTTTGGGTGCCATTGCACGAGTTGAAGAAATTTTAGATGCTCCTATAAAAATTGAAAATAAACCCAATGCCATCGAACTAAAAGGATTTCATAATAGCATTGAGTTTAAAAATGTAACTTTTAAATATGAGGATACAGTGATTTTAAATAACATCAACCTCATTATTGAAAAGGGAAAAACGGTTGCGTTGGTAGGCTCGTCGGGTGCAGGTAAATCTACCCTTGCAGATTTGGTGCCCCGCTTTCATGATGTGAGTGAAGGCGAAATTTTAATTGATGGCATCAACATAAAAGATTACAGCATTCAATCGTTGCGCAAGCAAATGAGTTTTGTAACCCAGGAGGCAGTTTTATTCAATGACAGCATTGCCAATAATATTGCATTGGGAAATAGCAAAGCAAGCATGAAGGAAATTACACATGCAGCAACCATTGCCAATGCACACAACTTTATCATGAATAAAGATGAAGGCTACAGTACCAACATTGGCGACAGGGGCAACAAATTAAGCGGTGGCGAAAGACAACGGGTAACCATTGCAAGAGCTGTGCTACAAAATCCTCCGATATTAATATTGGATGAAGCCACTTCTTCGCTTGATACAGAAAGTGAGCGACTGGTACAGGATGCCATCATCAACCTGATGCAGGACAGAACATCCCTGGTAATTGCCCATCGCCTAAGCACCATTAAAAATGCAGATGAAATTATTGTAATGCAGAAAGGCGAAATCATTGAAAGAGGATCGCATGAATCATTGGTTGCGTTGAATGGTTTTTACAACCGGTTGGTAGAAATGCAGGAGATTAGTTAATGGAATTTATTTTCTTAAGCGATCAAGCTTTATCATTACTTTCATACATCAAAAAATAGCCGTTATTTATTTAGTGCAATGCACTTTTGAACTATCATTATTTTAAAATTTTCAATAGAAAAAAATGCTTGTAAAAACTTTTGGCAGTGCGGTGTACGGCGTAGAAGCTATCACTATTGCTGTGGAAGTGAATATCAATAACCAGGGAAAATCCGAAGCTGTAATTGTCGGTTTGCCTGATAGTGCAGTAAAGGAAAGTTTATTACGAGTGGAGAGTGCCATTAAAGACAATGGATTTTTTATGCCCCGTACCAGGTTAATTGTTAACCTTGCCCCGGCAGATATCCGCAAAAGTGGTACTGCATTTGATTTACCCATTGCCATTGCAACGCTTGCAGCAAGTGAACAAATTATTAATCCTGAAAAATTAACGGACTATGTAATAATGGGAGAGTTGAGTTTGGATGGTGAAGTAAGGTCGATAAAAGGAGCATTGCCGATTGCCATACAAGCACGCAAAGAAAACTTTAAAGGGTTGATTGTGCCAAAGCAAAATGCAAGAGAAGCTGCAATGGTTAACAACTTAAAAGTGTATGGCGTATCCCATTTAAAAGAAGTGCTGGAATTTTTTGAGAATGAAGAATTTTTACAACCTGTTATTGTAAATACGAGAGAAGAATTTGCATTTGCACAAAGTGATTTTGAAATAGATTTCTGTGATGTAAAAGGTCAGGAGAATATTAAACGTGCGCTTGAGATTGCAGCAGCAGGTGGGCACAATGCCATTTTGATTGGCCCGCCCGGTGCCGGTAAAACCATGCTGGCAAAGCGTCTGCCAACTATCTTACCTCCGCTATCGTTGCAGGAGAGTTTGGAGACAACGAAAATTCACAGCGTTGCAGGAAAATTACCGGAAAATGCAACGCTAATTTCCAAACGGCCTTACCGCAGTCCGCACCATACTATTTCGGATGTGGCACTAGTTGGCGGCGGCGTAAATCCGCAGCCCGGCGAAATTTCGCTGGCACACAATGGTGTATTATTTTTAGATGAATTACCGGAGTTTAAAAGAACAGTTTTGGAAGTAATGCGGCAGCCGATGGAGGAACGAAAAGTTACTATAAGCAGGGCAAAATTATCTTTGGAATTTCCTGCAAGTTTTATGTTAATTGCAAGTATGAATCCATGCCCTTGCGGTTATTTCAATCACCCGGATAAGCAGTGCACTTGTCCACCGGGTGGCGTACAAAAATACCTTAGTAAAATTTCTGGTCCTTTATTAGACAGAATTGATTTACATGTTGAGGTAACACCGGTGGCTTTTAGCGAACTATCTTCCAGCCAACAATTTGAGAAAAGTGAGGCAATAAGAGAGCGTGTAATTAAAGCAAGAGAAATTCAGGAGCTGAGATATAAAGACAATGAAGGGGTTTATGCAAATGCCCAAATGAGCAGTAAAATGCTGAAAGAAATTTGTGTAATTAATACAGCTAGCCAAAACCTGCTGAAAGTAGCTATGGAAAAATTGAACTTATCAGCACGTGCCTATGACCGGATTTTAAAAGTTAGCAGAACCATTGCCGATCTTGGAGGAAAGGAAACAATACAACCCGAACATATTGCTGAAGCAATACAGTATCGCAGCCTTGACAGGGAAGGTTGGGGAGGATAAAAAAATGAATAAACTATGTTTGAACCACTCAATAATTTTTTTGATAAAATATATGTAATTACGCTGAAAAGGGCTACAGAAAGGCATTTGCACATACAGCAGGAACTGGAAGGTTTGCAATATTCATTGTTTTATGGTGCTGATAAAAATGACCTTGATTTGGAGCAGCTTGCACTTCAGAAAGAATATGATCCTGAACTGGCGATAAAAAAAAATGTCATGCACAAAAGAATGACCGCTGGTGAAGTGGGCTGTTCTCTTAGTCATAAAATGATTTACGAAGAGGTGATTAAGCACAATTATAATAAGGTATTGATACTGGAAGATGATGTGGTGCTTGACAGAAAAAACATCACGCTATTTGAAACCATCAGCACGGAATTACCCGGTAACTGGCAATTGTGGTATTTGGGTTATACAAAGAATGTAACAGCTCCGGCAAATGTTGCTATAAAAAAATTATTTTATCATTTTTGCTATAGCCTTGGTATTAAGCGAACATTGAATCATACTGTTATCGATCATTTATACCCGACAGCTTATTCTCCTCATTTGCTACACGCAGGTTTTCATGATTGCACTCACGCTTATGCTATTAACAATGAGGCAGCAAGGATTTTATTGAAGCAGCAAACTCCTGTACAATACACTGCTGATAATTTACTGGCCTTTACCTGTACAAATGATTTATTGCAAGCATTTATTTCAACACCTGCTTTAATTAACCAGCAATTTCAGGTGAGTGCTAACCCAACAATTTCTTATGTGCAGCAATAACCGTATCATGACTTAGACGGTTTTAATTTTTTGTGTTTGAACGCAAAGAAATAAAGGTTGAATGCAGGTTTTCTTTGATACAATCTGAAAAGTAATTTACACTGGCAATTCACTTTATCTAAAAATAAATTAGCTGCATTTAAACAGAAAATAAATTAAGAAAATTTGAAAGATTTTCTTGATGAAACTATAACGACTTACCAATCCGATTTGTAAGGATATACCGTTTTTCTGCTACGATACCTGGTAAGTCGATAGTATAGCGGCTGGCTTACAATTTTAAAACCAACTGACTTTGATACGGGTATGGTATCCGTAATTTTTGTGATAATTTTTTTAAAAAAATCTACAAATCTCCCGTCGTTAAAATATTCATTTGGCTGGTTGTTATAAAAAAGTGGCTCCCGTAAATATTCTTTGTACAATGCTTCATTATTGTCTACTTCAATTACCCGGTTCATCAATGCTTTAGTTGAATTATAATCATGATAATTGATAAAACTTTTGGGATTCATTTCTTCAGCAATACGGGGATTTCCCCAATAGACAGGAACCGTGTTGGCTTCTTTTGCCTCTACCAGTTTTTCAGTGACGTAGCCGGGGTAGGTAGCATTTTCAAAAGCAATATTAAATTTATACTTTCTAATAAATGCCAGCTTATCAGGTACCCTGCCTCCAACATTGTTGAGCACAGACCCGCCCGAGTCCACTTTTTTATAGGTGCTTAAATGTTGAAAGAAATCAATCCTGCTTTTAGTGTCTTTGCTAGATACCACAAAGCTGCAAAACCCGGTTTTTTCTTTCACCAGCTCGTCAATTGCTGCTGCTGTTTTTGATTGTAAAAAATTCGACAGGCTCTTATTTTCATCAAACAACATAACATACAATGGCAACCGGAGATGATTGGGCTGATGCAGGTAATCAAAAGAAATAGCATAGTCTGCAATCCTGAAATCCGGTGCGACGTTTTCTCCCAGAAATTGAATTTTATGGCATGTATACTGTAGGTGCGAAGTACCAAAGTAAGAGAAGAATAATATGTCAGGGTCATCAGATATTTCTATTGCTA
Source organism: Chitinophagales bacterium (assembly GCA_038320245.1). Classification (GTDB taxonomy): domain Bacteria; phylum Bacteroidota; class Bacteroidia; order Chitinophagales; family Chitinophagaceae; genus Ferruginibacter. The sequence continues at coordinate 19,220 of JBBQEA010000010.1, forward strand.
TCTTTCCCTCTAGTACCTTGGTGAAATAATTATTATCAGGATCAAAACTTGGCCAAAAGTCAACAAATTTTACTTTTATCTTCCGCATAGTTATGTTGTAGTGAGTAACAAATCTACTAAGAAAAAAGATGGCATATTGTAGCTTTATCTTTTTTAAAATCTACTTGTGCAACTTTCTATTTATGCTGTATACCTGGTAAAAACATACAAATAATTTCTTTAACGGAAACAGCAAATTAACAGAACCAGTTTGTAAAGAATAGTCGTTTAAAGTTAAAAGTATTAGGACATTTTAATTAGCTAATTGTTTTATTTATATTCAAGGGGTATATTAGCCGTTTGTTATAGTTAAAGCTGCTAAAAAAATTATTAGGTTATCTTTATTTGATTATGAAAAAATCACCTCAATTCTTTATTCAATATTATTTAAAAAAGCATTTAGGCTTTTTATGGGGCGCTTCAATTAATGCTTCAGATATTTTCTGGAAAAACTTTTTTCGTCTTAAGGCAGCGTTGCCTATTGAAGTACTGAAAGAAGGCGATGATAATTTACTCATTAAATCCAGCATAGATAATCAGCCGTTTCAATGTTATGTTCGCAGTGCGCCTAGTAGCGATCTGTTTGTTTTTAGGCAGATATTTGAAAAGCTGGAGTATATGTCGCTTGTAAAACTGATAGAAAAAAATAATGATTCTACTACAATAAAATTGATTGTAGATGCAGGGGCTAATGTGGGATATACAGGCGTTTTTTTAAAATTATTTTTTAAGCAGGCTTACCTCGTAGCTATTGAGCCGGACCAATCAAATGCTGAACAGATCAAATTAAATTTTACTGCAAACAATATTACCGGTACTGAAATTATTTTAGCCGGCGTATGGTCGCATGATTGTTTTCTGGAACTTAAAAAGGATAAGTCTAAAGGACAAGAATGGGGGTTTTATGTAGAAGAAAGCGCAGTGCCAACAGCCCTTAGGGCAATAGATATTTTAGGCCTGCCTCAAATTAGCAATAATGGGTTAATTGATATCTTAAAAATTGATATTGAAGGGAGTGAAACCAAATTATTTGAAGACAAAGAAAAGGCCCGCAAATTGTTAAGCATCACAAAATACCTGGCTATTGAAATACATGATGATATTGCAGACAGACAGTACATACAACAGGTATTAAGAGACAATAATTTTACCTGGTTTGAGGAAGGAGAACTTACAATTGCTGCAAATAAAAATCTAACCAAATGATAAACTTGCTTGTTGAAAATAACCATTGATATTTAATAAGAGCTATGGTAATAATGAATTATAAAGGTGGGCAATTGGCAAACAGAATTTATTTGTTTAGCCATTTTATTGCCAATAGTATTGAACACGGATACCACTTGTACAATCCTGAGTTTGACGAGTTCACTTCTTTTTTTGAAGCAAGCAGCAAGAATGATTTTAATGGTCATTCTATAAGTACAACCATTTTTAAAAACCATTTTGCAGACCGGGCTTTTAGCAGGTTGTTTCGTTTATGGGCTGATATAACGCACAAATTTTTTACCCGAACGCCCTGGTATATTTTATACCGTATTTTTAAAACCAACGATAAAAGTGGTTTCAACTTTAATTTGAATGATCCTGCTTTTATAGAAGAGGCAAAAAATAAAAAGGTAGTTGTTGAAGGATGGACGTTTAGAGATCATCCAAACCTGTTTAAACACAGCGATACCCTAAGGCAATTTTTTACACCGGTTGTAAAATACAGAAAAGAGGTTGCTAGAGAAATGGAGCAAATAAGAACTGTTGCTGATGTTGTAATTGCAGTTCATATAAGGCGTGGCGATTATATCCGGTATAATGGTGGACGCTGGTTTTATACTGATGAAGTGTATGCAGCTAAAATGATGCAGGTTCAGCAACAGATGAAAGATAAGGGAAAATCCTGTGTATTTTTTATTAGCTCTAACGATGTTATCAATCCAATCAACTTTCCGGCTTCCTTAAAAATAGTTGCTTCCCGCAGGCATTTTATCACAGATCTTTATTGCATGGCTAGTTGCGATGGAATTATTGGTCCGCCAAGTACTTTTAGTCAATGGGCTTCTTTTTATGGTAAAGTTCCACTTAGTTTTATTTTTACTAAAGATGATGTAATTGAGCTGGAGGAGTACAAGCAAGTAGATAACCCATAGCTTTATTTATTTTTTAAACAAAAAATTGTAGGTAAAAGATCGTGTTCAAATGGAACATATTAGCAACTTCAATTTTTAAAAAAACAAATAGCCTGTTAAATAGTACATACGTGCAATCTTGTCAGCTAAAAATAAATAGTATATTATTTGACAAGTTTAAAACCTTCGATATAATCAAAATTAGCTTCAATGAAAATATTACTGCAATATCTGAAGCCATATAAATGACTGATTTTACTGGCGCTTTTGCTTGTAGCCATTACCCAGGTTTTTTCTATGCTGGGCAACGTTTTATGGCAAAGTTCTCATACGGCACATTCAATCAAAAGCATATGTTATTTATTTGTGAGAATAATTAAAAGTGGTGTAGGTAGAAATTTCAAGATGGTTATGGCACCGAACTAATTAAAATGCTTATTCGGCTTAAATATTCATTAAATATGAGACGAATAGAAAACGTATTCAGTTCAAAAATGAACATGTCAATTGGGGAGATTGCAATCAGGCGTTGTATTTTTGACCTTAATATTTATGCATGTTATATTGACGGAGGGGGATTAATGAAAATTCCTGGGGGAAAGCATTAAGTTCCATTTAGTTGCTCCAATTGTTTTACATAACTTCACTATACAATAAATGGCCTATTATGGTATTAGTATTAAAAAAAGGTGCCAGTAAGCATCAAATGCAAAACATTGCAAAAAAAATAAAAAAAGCAAATGGTGTAGATACCAGAAAATACTGTGGTGTTATCAAGTTAAAACATGATCCTTTAGAAATTCAAAAGCAAATGAGAAATGAATGGGGATAAATTTTTGCTAGACACTAATGCAGTATTATATCTTTTGAATGGAGATGAAACCCTTGCGGATTTTCTATTCGAAAAGCTATTATATATTTCCATAATTACAGAAATGGAATTACTCGCTTACAGAAACATTACTTTGAAAGAACAAAAGAAAATAGCCTCATTTTTAAATGAAATGACAGTGATTAATATTAATAATGACATTAAAATAACGACTATTGAATTAAAAAAGAATTCAGGTTTAAAACTTCCAGACAGTATTATTGCAGCTACTTCATTATGGTTAAAAATTCCATTTGTTACATCTGATAAACAGTTTAAATCTATTGAAAGTTTAAATCTTGTTTATTACGAAAAATAATATTGCTTTATTAATAATGATATCTAATTAGTGGTTGGTTGACGCTGAGGACGTAAGCAGCTTTATGTAGGACTTTGCTGTTTGTCGGTCTTTCTTCAATGCCACTAATGACCTGACTAACTACGGGAGCCGTTGTTGTTTCTTTTGACCAACGGACGAAGTTATGTCCAGCTTTACTTACTGAAAACATTCAGAAATTCGAAACCAGCGATTCGATTTGCATTCTAAAAGAAATATTCCTTTTTTAATATCAAGTTTTTTAACAGGCTGACTTCGGCTGTTGGTCAAAAGACGCAACAGCGACCTATGGTTTTGTTCCGTTCCGACGAACCGGAGAATTTTTTATTTGTTTGACGGTTACCTACATAGCGTTTTTATGGAACGAAATACAGTTTTCTTATAAATTTAAAAGGCAATTCTAACCCAATTGTGTGGTAAAAGCCAATCAACATTCAACCGCCCAAAAGCTGCCGGATGGAAGCGGTAGCCCCGACGAAGGAGGGCTACAAGCGAACAGCCGGAACCGCTGTGGCATAATGATAAAATGATTACAGCCCCAAAAAATTAATTTTTTCACTCATCTGCAATTGTGTCATCAAAATCAACCTCGTACATATTTTGCTACCTTGCAGCCAATCAAAGTGCAAACATCAATAAATATATTTCAATGAAAATATTATTGCAATACCTGAAGCCATATAAGGGGCTGATTTTACTGGCGCTTTTGCTGGCTGCCATCAACCAGGTATTTTCTATGCTGGATCCTTATTATTTTGGTAAACTGGTAGATAATTTTGCAGCGCATCCAAAACAGACCGGCTATTACGACGCAAAAAAGGTTTTTCATGCTACCGGTACAAGAACACAAACTGAATTTGTGTGGGGCGTATTGGGTATGTTGGTTATGCTAATAAGTGTGGCGATGATTTCCCGTATTGCCAAAGCGTTTCAGGATTATTTTGGTAATGTGATTGTACAAAAATTTGGAGCAAAAATATTTACGGATGGCCTGCAGCAATCTATGAAATTACCCTACGAGGAGTTTGAAGACCAGCGAAGCGGCGAAACCTTGTCCATACTTTCCAAAGTAAGATCTGATACGGAACGCTTTATCATTTCATTCATCAATATATTGTTTGGTATGCTGGTGGGTATTGTTTTTGTATCTGTATATGCAGCAAGATTGCACTGGTCAATTATGCCAATTTACCTGATTGGCATGTTAGTACTTGCGTTGCTCACAAGCGTATTGAGTAAAAAGATAAAGGTGATTCAAAAAAATATTGTAAAAGAAACAACTGTTTTGGCGGGTACCACTACTGAGTCTTTAAGAAATATTGAACTGATAAAAAGTCTTGGTTTAACCAATCAGGAAATAAACCGGTTAAATAAAAACACGTATAAAATTCTTGGATTGGAATTAAGGAAAGTAAAGAGCATCCGTACGCTCAGTTTTATTCAAGGCACTTTTGTAAACCTCCTGCGCCAGTTGATTATGTTTACTTTGTTGTGGCTGGTTTTTCAGGATAAATTGACTGCCGGCGAAGTAATCACCTTAACCTTTTATTCCTTTTTTATTTTTGGTCCCTTACAGGAAATTGGCAATATCATTCTGTCTTACAGAGAAGCAGAAGCATCTTTAAATAATTTTCATATCCTGATGAGTAAGACGCCGGAACCACAAGCGTCCAATCCAAAATCGTTAGGGAATATCAATCATCTTGAATTTAAGGGCGTGAGTTTTAAACACCGAACTGCCAGTCACAAGGCAATTGATGATATCAATTTTAATGTGAGATTGGGAGAAACCATTGCGTTTGTGGGACCAAGCGGCAGTGGCAAATCTACCCTGATGAAATTGCTGGTAGGTTTGTACCGGCCGCAGGAAGGACGTATTGAATACAACGGGCTTGATGAAACACAAATAAATTTTGATGACCTCCGCAATCAGATTGGATTTGTAACACAGGACACCAATCTCTTTAGCGGTACCATTAAAGAAAACCTGTTATTTGTTAACCCTGCTGCTTCAGAAGCAGACTTGAAAGATGTGTTGGAGAAAGCATCCTGCACCAACCTGATTGCAAGGGCTGAAAACGGTCTTGACACCATGATTGGAGAAGGCGGTTTAAAACTATCTGGCGGAGAAAAGCAACGGCTTTCAATTGCAAGGGCCCTGCTCCGCAAACCCAATTTATTAATTTTTGATGAAGCAACTTCTGCACTCGATTCTTTGACCGAAGAAGAAATTACCAATACTATCAAATCTATTTCAATCGGCAAAGAACAAATTTCTATTATAATTGCCCACCGACTAAGCACCATTATGCATGCCGATAGAATTTATGTGTTGGAAAGAGGCGATGTAGTTGAGACAGGCAATCACGATAATTTGCTGGCAGAAAAAGGATTGTATTATGCCATGTGGCGGCAGCAGATTGGCGAACGGAAAAAAATGCAGGCTAGTTTGTAGGTTGCTGTTGTATATTTTATTTGTTTCACATAAACGTTCTTGAGAATCCCAGCTACAATTATTGCCGGGATTTTTTTATTAAGCAAGAGTGTTTTATTTTGGTGAGATATTTTTAACCTGCGATGAAATTTCCTGTGTCTGTTTATTTTGGCAATTTTGATTTACCGGTACACGGTATTTTTGAATTTTTAGCTTTTTTTATTTCCTTTCGATATTTTATTTACCTGCGGAAAAAACAACAAGATCCTATTCCTTCTTCCAACAGAATTTGGATAATTATCGGTGCCATTTTTGGCGCTATCATCGGCAGCAGACTCATCGGTGGATTGGAAGATGTTGATCAACTAAAAATTGCTGAAAATAAGTTTATGTATTTCTACCTGAACAAGACAGTATTGGGCGGTTTTTTGGGCGGCTTGTTTGGAGTGGAGCTGATCAAGAAACTTATCCGTGAAAAAAGCAGCAGTGGTGATCTCTTTACTTTTCCCATGATACTGGGTTTAATGATTGGCCGTATTGGTTGCTTTAGTATGGGCGTGTACGAGGAAACTTATGGAACCGTAACCAGCTTTTTTACTGGCCTGGATTTAGGTGATGGGAAATTACGGCACCCGGTTACCTTGTACGAAATAGCGTTTCTTTTATTGCTTTGGCTGAGCCTGACGGCGATTGAAAAAAGATGGAAACTTTTTGCTGGAGAAAGGTTCAAGCTTTTTATGACTGCCTATTGCTGCTTTCGTTTTTTGCTGGATTTTATAAAACCCCATTATACCTGGGGTATTGGATTGTCAACCATTCAAATTACTGCTGTGATAGGAATGGCATATTATTATTTCTTCAATCCATTAAAGGAACTTAACTTTAAAAAGGCTCACTTTAGTAAAATGAAAAATAATTTAGTGTGATCTTTTATTACAGATATATGCAATCAGCTAAGCAACCTTTTTAAAAATGATTTTGATTATTTCGTTTAATGCTAAAAGTGGCCGGTGGGGACACCGGCCACGGCTGTCTGCCGCGGTTGGTGACCCACCAACCGCAATATGGTAATCCAAAAGATCATTTTTATAAAGCTTCTAAGAAATTATTAACTTTTAAATTTCCTCCATGCCAGAACGGCCTTATACCTACTACGATTTTACATTGAGTATTTGCAGCACTTGTTTAAGAAGAGTAGATGCTAAAATAGTTTTTGAAAATAGTAAAGTTTATATGCTGAAAAACTGTCCGCAGCATGGTTTTGAAAAAGTACTGATTGCTACCGATATTGAATACTATAAAAATATTCGTAACTACAATAAGCCTTCAGAAACGCCACTGCATTTTAATACAAAAACGCATTACGGTTGCCCCTACGATTGCGGCCTTTGCCAGGATCATGAGCAGCACAGTTGCCTTACGGTTATTGAAATTACAGATCGATGCAACCTGCAATGCCCCACTTGTTATGCCATGAGCAGTCCGCACTATGGCAGACATAGAACCATTGCCGAAGTGGAAAAAATGCTGGATATTATTGTGGCAAACGAAGGCACGCCGGACGTAGTGCAGATAAGTGGCGGTGAGCCTACCATCCATCCCGATTTTTTTGCTATTATGGATATTGCACGCAAAAAACCTATTAAGCATTTAATGCTAAACACCAACGGGATAAGGATTGCAAAGGATTTTGAATTTGCCCAACAGTTGGCCACCTACGCACCAGACTTTGAGATTTATTTGCAGTTCGATTCTTTTAAAGCCACTGCGTTGGAGCAATTGAGGGGTAAAGACTTAACCGAAACCAGGATGAAAGCACTGGAGCATTTGAATGCATTAAACCTTGCCACCACTCTCGTTGTAACGCTGCAGCAAGGTGTAAATGATGGTGAGATTGGGAAAATAATTGAGTTTGCCTTGCAGCAAAAATGTGTACGGGGTGTTACTTTTCAACCCACACAAGTAGCAGGAAGAACGGAGAATTTTAACCCTGCAACAGATCGTATTACTTTGACAGATGTAAGAAGAAAAATTTTGGAACAAACCAATATCTTTCAACCCAACGATATTATTCCTGTGCCATGTAATCCTGATTCATTGGCAATGGGCTATGCATTAAAGTTAGCCGGCAAAGTGTTTCCATTAACCCGGTATATTGATCCGGTGCAATTGCTGGACAACAGCCGCAATACGATTGTGTACGAGCAGGACGATGCATTGAAACAACAAATGATTGATATTTTCAGCACGGGTATCTCTGTAGACAGGGTAGAGGAAAACATGAAACAATTACTCTGTTGCCTGCCACAGATTGAGGCTCCGGGATTGGGTTATGATAATTTATTCCGTATTATCATTATGCGTTTTATTGATGCCTATGATTTTGATGTTCGTGCTATTAAAAAAAGTTGTGTGCACATTATTCATAAAGATGGCCGAATTATTCCTTTTGAAACAATGAATTTATTTTACAGGGACGATAAGGAGGAATATTTAAAGCAGTTGCAGTATGAAAGAGAAACAGCCGTTTAAGAATAAAAGTTTTGTCTTTGCATTTACTGCAAGCGTCTTACTTTTCCTTGTATTTATTGCCATAGATGCATATAAAGAGGACCGCATCCTTACGCATATTGTTGGCCTGGATGGGTTTATTTTTGCAAGAGGGTATTTAATTGCTGCGGTCATTTTTTTATTGTTTAAAAAAACAAGGATGATTGCAGCGGCTTTGTTTTTAAGTGCCGGCTTTATGTTATTGATTGGCTATACATGTTGTTCTTTTCCTGTTATGGGAGGGACTATTCATTAAATTTTCAACTGTTTTATTTTACTATATTAGCGATATGAAAATTCAACAAAAAATTATTCTGCTAAGTTTTGGGATAGCAATTTTGCTCGGCTCATTTTTTGCTGTAGCCACATCTTCGTTTAAATTAAAAGATTTATTTGTGTCATTAGGAGCCACCGGATTCTTTATTGGGTTGATACAAATTATTGTGGGCCTATTTCTTTTATTTAAGGATGATAAAAGATATGCCCAGGGATTTTTAATAAGTGGCGGCCTGTTAATGCTAATTGGGTTTGCAACCTGCACTGCTAATTTTTCTATGAATATGCATTAAGTAAATTGCATCATCTTCAATATCAAATCTGCATCGGGGCAGTTGTTTAAATAGGTTTCTCGTTCAGCCATACTGCATACGCCGGGATAATCGCCTTCATACAAACGCATATCTTCAATAACCTGAAAATGCAGGTGTGGCGGCCAGTTGCCATTTTCATTTTCTTCTCCAAAATGACCGAGTAGTTCACCACGACTAATGTACTTGCCTTGTTGTAATGGCACTAAATCTTTTAAGCTTAAATGGCCATACAAGGTTTGAAATAACACAGTATCTAATTGATGCTGCAATACAATGGTAGCGCCATAATCACCAAAATTATCATTGTAAGCATAGCTATGTACCGTGCCACCAATGGGTACATACACTTTGGTGCCGGCTGCCCCCCAAATGTCAATTCCCAGGTGAATAGAACGAGCCTCCCCAACCCCTCCAAAGGAGGGGCTTTTGGACCCTGATACTTCAAAGTGCATGCTGCGTTTGTAGAGTATGCGATCTTCGTTGTAGCCACCAATGCCGTATTTGCAGTTATTGGCTTTTAATTTATTGTTGATATAGGCTGAAAATTGTTGGGTATCGGTAACTAAACCAGTAGTTAATTCTGTATTGGCAGCAGTAAAATCAAGGTGGCAAAGCTTATCTGTTGCTGCATTAAAATCAACTACTTTTCCAAAGGTTGATTGGTATTTTAACAGGGCATGTTCCAATTTACTTTTCATTTGGTAAAGATACTGAATTGCCCCGCCCTTAGGGGCGAGGGAATTCGTAAATTAATTTTTAACTTTTATCCTGTTGGCATCTTCATTGGTTTCTCTCTCTCTTGCCTGAAATTTACTTTTGCCAAAGCTCCAGCTTAGTTGTAAACGCAGGCCACGGCTTTCCCATTTGCGACGATAGGAAAAATCCTGGTTGGCAAATTGTACTTTTTGTTGCCAGCGTTGTGTGTTAAAAATATCCAGCATGGTTAGGCGGACAGAAGCTTTATTGCTTAAGAGTGATTTTTTAACTCCAAAATCCAGGCTGCCCAACCAGCTTGTTTTAAAGATGGCTTCTTTGGTGCCGGCATTAAACCAACTGCTCAGTTGCATGTTCCAGCCTTTACCCATTTTAAAATTTTGCTGAATGTAGTAGTTCATTCCCAATACATTTTCATCCAGTTTTCCATCGGGCAACATCCCTTTATAATGATTCATAAAACCAGTGATGTTGATATATCCATCCCACCATTTGTTAATAGGCAGCGGACTACTGATGCTTAAATAAGCATTATCGAGTGTACCAATATTGTCATTTGTTGCTGTCGTTAACTGACCAATTTGTCTTGAAATAGTTTGGCTGTAATCCTTTGTGTGATTGAATCCTACGGCTACATTGATAGCATATTTGTACGTGTATTTCAGTTCAAAATTGTTTGTGTATTGCGGACGTAAGTAAGGATTGCCCTTTTCGCTTGTATAAATATCATAGATGGTTTCAAATGGATTAAGTGATTGGTAGTCGGGCCGGTTGATGCGTTTGCTATAACTAAGGGCAAACATATTTTTCTCATTCAGCTTATAACTTACAAAGGCCGTTGGAAAAATATTGATGTAATTGGTATCAGGGTTTTTTATGTTGTTGTTTTTTAAATCAACAGAATTACCACTAACAACCGCATTCTCTACCCGAACACCCAATTGATATTCAAACTTTTTTACCTGTTGGCCAAAGTTGATATAGGCGGCGTAGATATTTTCTTTGTAATTAAAAATATTACTTCTTCCGGTATCTGCTTTCATGATGGTGCCTATTAATGTGGTAGCAAATAAATCATTGTTGGTAGTAACGTTACTCAGCTTTATACCAGTTTCCATTTTAGCATGTAGCTTTTTTATTTGCTTGGTGTAATCTGCTTTAATGGCGTAGATATTGATGTTGGTAGCCACATCCAACTCGTTGGCCGAGTAATTGTATTTATTGTAACTGCCGTCTAAATAAGTAGTAGTAAGATTGGTAAGATTGGTGTTTTTGAAATACGTGTAGTCTGCATCAATATTAAGTTCGTTTCCTACTGTGTCTTCAAATTTATAATTGAAATTGGTATTGTAGCGTTGGTTTTTATATAAGTTATCATTGGTGGTAGTAAGGGATGAATCAATTATTCCGTTGTTGCTAATCCCTGTATTGCCGGGAGTGTTAAAAGGGTTCCAACTACTATTGGCATTTAATAAAAAACCAAATGTGCTTTTCTTGCTGGCGTAAAAATCTACTCCAGACCTTATATTATAACGAGCATTCCTGTCTTTATCAATGGTGCTGTTTAAAAAGTTTTTGTTGATGCCATTTACCAACACATTGCGGTTAATATCACCATTGGTATGCTGCAAATTATTATCCACGCCGGCACTTACAAAAGCATTTACTTTTCCCTGCCGGTGATTGAGGTTAAAGCTTCCATTGCTGCGGTAGTGCGTACTCTGTGTGTAGCCACCGGTAATATTTCCATTGGTGCCTTTTATTTTATTTTTTTTCATGCGGATGTTAATGATGCCGGCATTACCCTGTGCATCAAACCGGGAGGAGGGATTAGTGATGAGTTCAATTTTTTCTATTGTACTACCGGGAAGGCTGCGTAAATAATTGGCCAGTTCCTTATTGCTCATTTGTGTAGGCCTGCCGTCGATCAATACATTCACACCAGCCTTTCCACTCATATTTATTACATCATCGCCGGTAATACTAAGGCCAGGTGCTTTCTGTAAAATCTCAAAGGCGCTGCTGCCAATAGCGTTGATATCTGCCTGCACATTCACCACCGTTTTATCAATCTGTTGTTCTATGAATGGAATTCTAGAAGTCACCACTACTTCTGTTAGTTTGCTGGCTGCGGCTTGTTTTAAAATCATGTCTTCCGTTTGTGCAGATCCATCCTCATTTTCTAGAATCAATCCCAGCACAACAATTTTTTTATTGGCAGGTACTGCAAAATAAGTTCTTGGATTCAGGGTAATTTCCCAGCGGTTGCCGCCCAGGGATATTAATTTTCCACCCTCTAGCGGCGCATTAAAGTTTATTTGAGTTTTAGGCCCAAATTCAAAAGCATCGGCATACGAACTGCCAGCACCGCCCCACAAATACAAACCATCAGTTTTGCCCAATAAGTTTTTTGTTTTTTCACCCTGGCTAAGGTTCAGGTTAAATTGGATGGTGATGGTGGATTCAAAATCTGCATTCAGCGGCGTGTAAGAAACCAATTGTGCATTGGCAGCGATACTGATAAAAAGCATCAAGATGCTGATAAACTTTTTCATTTGTATTTTTTGTTGATTGATAAGGCAAAACTACCCACACTCAATAGGCTTGTAGCTGCAAATCATGTTTTGAGACTACAATAGTTGGTATCAAAACAATTAATGGTGTCTCAAACCCTGGCGGCGGCATTTAGCCCCGCTAGGGTTGAGCAGAGGTTTCGGTTCTTTAAAATTTTACTTACTCTTCCACTTTGTACTCAATCTTCAACACATTCTCATTAAAGTTTTTGAAGAACAAATGCCCGTTGGCAGGTACCGTAATAGTGAGAGATTTACCCGCCAGTAATGAAGGGGTCACCCATTTTTCGTTGCCAGAAGATGTTACTTTGTACACCTCACAAGACTGTGTTGCGGAATTGTTTGTAAGTGTTACGCTAAAAGATGGATGAGTAACATCGTTCCACATACGTAACTCGCCTTTGGCTGGCAACTCGATGGTGCCAGATTTTGGCTGAATCGCAGCCGTTGAACCAGTAGATTTACAAGAAAAAAGAATACTGGTGAAAACGATTAAGGCAAATAATACTTGTTTCATGTTGTTTAATTTTATTTTTAGTGAATGGTTACTTGATTTTTGTTTGAAAGATTTTATTTGATGTTGAACGATTTTCCATCATCTTCTTTTTTCACTAAAAGGAAAGGCGTCTGGTCGGTGATTGTTTTACCGCTCATTACTGTGTTCACCTGTTCGCTATCGGCCAGGTAAATTTTAGAGCCCACGGGAAATTTGAATTTTTTGCTGCCAAAAGAAAGTACTGTAAATCCCATAGTTCCATTTCCTTTTTCATCAGGGCGAAAAGAAATCAGTGTTACGCTGGCAGGCAGCAGGCTGTTGTTTTTTAATTTAAAACTTACCATTTCATTTTTATGAATGGAAGTTTCTTTAGCAGCCACTTCTTTTTTAGAAGTGTAAAAAAGATTGCTGATTTCATTGTTTCCTTCCATAGAACTTTCAACCACTTCTTTTGCATTTACCTCAATGTTTGAATTGCCTTTAGCATCCAACTGAATCTTTTCTGCCAATAACTTCCCTGCTTTTATATCGACGTTGCCGGATAGTTGTAAGTCAAGTGCGCCAACTTTTCCGGTGAGGGTAATGTTGGGGTTGCCATCGGCTGTTACGTTAAAAGATGATTGATCCTGCAGGTTAACTTCCGCTTTACTATTGCCTTTATTCACCAGCATTGCAAGCTTTGGCACCTTAATGCTGATAACAATATTGCTGGTAGATAACCAGCGGGGATATTTGCCGCCGCTATAATCCATGGTTAATTTCAGGCTATCACCCACCTGCTTAAAGCGAAAGAAATCTTTCAGGTTGCCATCAATTGCAACACTCATTGTATATGGCCCATCGATGGCAACTACTGTTATCTTTACATTGATGTTGTTTACTTCAACAATGCTGAATGGCGTAAGGGCAGGATTAAGCTGCACCATTTTACCATTGCCATCTAACTGTTCCCAGGTTTTTCCATTCCATTTTGAATAATTCTTTTGGGAAAATGATATTGATTGCATACCTATCAGCAGACTAAAGGCGAGGAGTAATTTATTCATAACCCTGATTTTTGTAGTTGAATAATTTGTTTCAACAAAGATGGCGTTAGGCAAAGGCGGCAGTCGCTGCAAATGATGATATGAGACTTGAAAAAGAAGTATCAAAATAGAAAACCATAGCTGTTGGATGATTTGAGTCGTTTGATCAGGATTTTTACGCAAGAAATGATTCGCCTATATTTTCTGGAAGAGAATTTTCTACGTAAAAGCTGGTAAGTACATGCAGGCATTTTTAATTGTATGCAATCTAGAGTGGCAACTAAACGCCTGCATCCCTTAAACTAAACCGCTATAAAATTTGTAGTGCCTACTAGTTACTAAACGATTATTAGCGCATGCTTTATCCTATTTTTGAAAATTATATGAACCAAATAAAGGCAATACTCAACAGGCTTTATCCATTAGAAGAAAGAAAACCGGCGCAAATTAAACTGGCCTTACTATTTGGATTGGTGGTATTTGGCGTGCTTTTTTTATTAAATCCATTTGAAGTTAAAAAAAACAGTATTTTGGTGAACAGCACGTATGCCGGGTTACTTACTTTTTTTTCAATAGGGTTCGATTTTTTGGTTTTGTTTCCCCTGTTTCCCCGATTTTTTAAAGAAGAAAAATGGACAATTGGTAGGGAGCTAATATTTACCCTCATCATTATTTGTACAATCGGCACATTTAATATACTTGCCGGACAGGTTTTTTGGGGTAGTACCTTGTCTGTAATCAATTGGTTCAGGATGGTTTTTTACACTGCTGTTATTGGAATAGCACCGGCTACCATCAGTATTTTAATAAACCAGGCCCGGCTGTTAACGAAATACAGGAAGGAAGTAAATGTAATTAATGAACAAATTGAACCACCCAAGCCTGCTGAAACAGCAACAGAGCCATTGTCTCCACAGCAAAATATTTTAACTGAGAAGGAATATATCGCAGCAACGGATAAGGCCGAGGTTATAGAAATTGAAGCTGAAAACGAAAAGGATAACCTTAGCATTGCGGCTGAAAATTTTTTGGCAGCTACTTCAGCCGATAATTATGTAAAGGTTTTTTACCTTGAAAATGATCAAGTAAAAATAGCCGTATTGCGAACCACACTAAAAAAACTGGAAGGCAATGCAGTCGCCTTCACCCATTTTTTCCGCTGCCACCGAACAGCTTTTGTAAACATGGCTGCTGTACAAACTGTAAGTGGAACGGCACAGGGCTACCGGCTAAAGCTCCATCACCTGTCCGACGAAATACCTGTTTCCCGAAATTTGAACCAGTTGGTAAAAGATAAACTAGCAGCCATTCACCCCTGATCTTGCCCTTTTTTCTACCATTCATCCCTGCAACCCCCGTTCGCCCCAAACCCAATGCAGGTAAGCCCTTCCATTTGGAGCAGGGTGCATTGTGCCGGTAGTTTTACATCGTCAACTGAAACAAATTTTTACAGCACAAACATTTTTTATGAAAAAAGCAATCGCAACTGTCAGTAATTTTTTAGCCAATCAATTACACCTCCTTCTTATTATTACCGCAAGTATAGTTTGCCAGCCTGCAACGGGGCAAGACAGCAGCTATGCCGATTATCTCCAAAAAAATATGGAAACAATGAACATTGGGGGCAATAATGATCTTGCTCTTTTTGATGAGGCATTTTACAAAAATCAGGTTTTCCTGGTAAGTGAGTCCCATGGCTATTACAAACCGCATGAAGTAGATTTTGAATTGTTTAAACAATTGAATAAAAAAACCGGGCTACGTTATTATTTAGCCGAAATAGATTTTAGCCAGGCTTATTACCTCAACAAATATTTAGCCACAGGCGATGAAACATTTTTAAAAGCGATTTACCAATACTGGTACAATCAGCAGGCACAATGGGGCTGCAAAGCAGGTTTTGAAAAATGGCAGAAAATGTTAGCCTACAATAAAACATTGCCTGCCGGGAAAAAAATTACTGTTTTAGGACTAGATGAAGCACAAGACTTAAACATGAATGTGCACTTGATGAACGAAATACTTAAAAAGTCTGGGTATAAAAAAGGAAAAGATATACTGCTAGATAGCCTGGCGATATTTGCTACCATAAATCTGTCAGCAGATTCAGCCCGTCGCCCATTTGTCCGGTACACAAGAAGGCTTGATACTGCGATGACGCTACATGCAGGAACGTTTAAAAAATTATTGAAAGAAAATTATTTTAGCTTTCAATACATCATCCATAATACCGCTTCTAAAAAAGGAAGAGAAGTAAAAATCTTTGAAAACTTTACTACCTATTATAACGAATATACATTAGCAGGTGAAAAATTGTATGGATTCTGGGGGCGTTTTCATGCAATGCAGGATAGCGTAAATAGCGCTATGCCTTTTGCCGGTATGCTCAAAAACAGCCAACTGCCATTGAAGAACAGCATTGTGTCCATCCCGGTTTTTTGTATAGAAAGTGCATCTATGATTCCCACATCATATCTTCCGCCAATGGCGCAACAAAAAGGAACGGTGTATAGCAATTCCCCGATGGTAAACGACGAAAGTTTTGTGTACCAGGTAAAAGGCATTGCCGGTTTTAAAAACCTGGTCTCGCAAAATTCCATCGGTATTTTTAAATTGGATGGTAAAGATTCTCCTTATTTCAACGAATTAAATTTGTTGGAATCTACTTCCGGCATGGATAAATCTTTTGAGTGGAAAGGTAACAAAGCCAGTGCCACCGCAGATTATTTTCAATACGCCATCATTGTGCGTAACTCAGGCTGGGCGGTCCCTTACGGGGATAATAGAGCAAAATAATACACTGGTAAAGGATGAACTAATATAGACGGTTCATCCTTTATTTATTTAAAATAGCCACTGCAAT
Organism: Chitinophagales bacterium; assembly: GCA_038320245.1. Classification (GTDB taxonomy): domain Bacteria; phylum Bacteroidota; class Bacteroidia; order Chitinophagales; family Chitinophagaceae; genus Ferruginibacter. The sequence goes on from JBBQEA010000010.1 coordinate 35,832, forward strand.
TTTCTCTCTCATTTCCACTACATCAGCCGCATTACTGTTGCTGAGGATAATGATTGTTTGATTGCTATTGATAAAATGATACCAGGCTGTATTGGCACCACCGATACTACCTCTTCTATCCATCACTTTTGCTTTTGTTTTGCCAAATGTCTGTTCGTTTACCCAAAAACTATACGCCACTCCCCATAGCTCGGGATAGGATTTGGTCATTAAATCTGTTGTTTCTTTTTGCAGGATTTGGTTGGTAAAAATGGCCTGGTCAAATGTATAAAGGTCTGTAGCGTTGGAGTACATTGCTCCGCTGCTGTAAAAATTTTCTATCCAGTAGGGGTCGTCATTATACATATTTCCTGTGCTGTCGCTTAGGTAAGTATGTGCCAATCCTGCAACAATATCTTTATTCCTGAGGTATCCGGACTGCAGCATTTTTAGAGGCTGTAGAATCTTTTCTATTAACACCACATCGTAAGGTTTACCGGTAATCTTTTCTATTATCTTTCCTAAAATAATGTACTCAGCATTTTTGTAGTTCATTTGTTTACCCGGCTCGGTTACCAATTTTCCGCTGCAATATTTTTTTATGATAGTATCGGTTGGCATTTGGAGGGCATACATTGTTTCACTGCTTTGGTCAATATTTTCAATACCGCTGCTGTAAGTAAGCAACTGGTGAATGGTTACTTTATCTTTGGCTTCGCCAGTATATTCCGGATAGTAATTGCCGATGGTTTTTGTTAAATCAATGCGACCCTCCTCCATCAACTGCAAAATAAGTACGGCTGTAAATGTTTTGGTAATGGAAGCAATTTTAAAAACAGATTGACTGCTCACAGAAATATTATCCTGTCGATTGGCTAAGCCATATTGGTTATTAAAAATTATCTTACCCTTATCGCCTATTAAAACAGAGCCACTAAAGTTTTTTTGCGCTACAAATTCCTGCATAATAGGTGCTATTTTTTGCTGCAGATTTTTTTCTTGTGCAGATGCAGAGAGACAAAGGATGGAGATTATTAAAGGGATAATTTTTTTCATGATTTATTTTTTGTGTGGTAAAACTATTGCATAAGAATTCGGTAAAAACAGTCAATAACATCAACAGCATAATGCAACCATTCAACGTAAGCGATGTTGTTGGTATGCTCTATATGCAGTTCATCTGTTCTATACAATGGAGTAAACAAAACCACCGATATTTGTTTTACATTATCTACCATGAAAAATTCTTTTTTGCAAAAACAATTATTTTGGGGAATCAAAGTCTGGCAATTGCTTGTATTCTTTTTTTGCTATCTGGTTTTTGCCCTTCAGTACTGGCTGGCATTGTGGTTTACAAGTGGCGGAAATGCAAATAACTGGCGGGAACTACTCATTGATTATTTTTTGCTGAAAGCGCCACTCACCCTGCCGCTTTGGTGGTTGTATTTTTTGCATTGGCGCAAAAAAACAATATTATTCAAGATAGGGATGCACTTAATTACCGGGTTGTTTTGGGTATTTTGCTGGTTTCACAGCTACCGGTTTGTGCAGGATTTAAGGCAAGGCGGTTATCTTGGCGGCGATGGAAAATGGTGGGATATTTACATACCCGGTTTGCAGTACTGTATTCAGTTTGCTGTATTTCATGTATATGATTTTTATCTGCAAACACAAAAGCAAAAGGAAAAAGAAAAGCAACTGATGCAACTGGCTTTTACCAGTGAAGTAAGTGCATTAAAGGCACAGATACAACCACATTTTTTATTTAATACACTAAACTCTATCAGCGCCTCTGTGCCCAAAGAGATGGAGCATACAAGAGAATTGATTGCAAAATTGGCAGATACTTTTCGCTACAGTTTAAAAGCAAGTGGGCAGGAGTGGATTTCGCTGGAAGAAGAATTGAATTTTACTAAAATAACATTGGCGCTGGAAAAAGAAAGGCTGAAAAACAGGCTGCAAATAATTTATGATGTTGATGAAAGTTTGCTGCAAACTAAAGTGCCTCCAATGCTGCTACAGCCAATTACAGAAAATGCCATTAAGCACGGCATTGCGCCAAGTATTAATGGCGGTACTGTTTCGGTAAGTATTAAAAGAGAAGGCAGCAAAATTCATATCTGCATCAGCGATACCGGTGTAGGGTATGCGGGAGAATTAAATGATGATTTATTTACAAAAGGTATTGGCCTGCGGAATACGAACCTTAGACTGGAAAAACTTTTTGGCGAAAAAATAATAACTAACAGAATTGAACCAACCGGATTACAATTTTCATTTTATATACCCGTAGCATGACAGCAATAAAAAAAGTAATTATTTGTGATGATGAGGAGGATGCCCGTAAACTGATAAGTGAATATGTGGCTGATTACCCACAACTGCAAATTGTAAAAGAGTGTGTAAATGGGCTGGAGGCAGTAAACGCTATTAATGAACTGGAACCAGATTTAATTTTTCTGGACATTCAAATGCCCGGCCTCAGCGGCTTTCAGGTGTTGCAAAAAATAGTACATGTACCACAAATAATATTTTCAACGGCATTTGATAATTATGCGTTGAAAGCTTTTGACAACAATGCAGTAGATTATTTATTAAAGCCATATACTAAAGAAAGGTTTAGCCAGGCAGTGAATAAAGTATTGGTGAATGCCATACAAAACACCGAAGGCATCCGCAACCTGAGCGAAAGCCTGCAACTGAATTATGCAGTTTATCCGGAGAAAGTACTGGTAGAAAGTGGTAGCAGGATGATTTCGTTGGATGTAAATGATATTTACTGGATGGAAGCCGAAGGGCAATATACCAAGCTCCATACTAAAGAAAGAAGTTACCTCAGCAATTATTACATCAGCATACTGGAGCAAAAACTTAACCCTGTAATTTTTACCCGTATTCACCGGTCTGCCATTGTAAACATGAATTTGGTAAAAGAAGTATTCAGGGACAAAGGCGGTTTTTATGTGGTGTTACAAAATGAAAGTACCCATAAAGTAGGGAGAAGTTTTGAGGAGGTGATTAGAAAGAAAATTTTGTAGGCAGGATGTCGCCTCACTTTTCTATCCACACCTTTGGGGTTACGCCTGTTGCCTTTTTAAAAGCCCGGTTAAAAGTTGCTTTGCTATTAAAACCACAATCATAAGCTATGCCCAATAATGTTTGCGTCTTTTGCTCGCCGGCTTGTAGTTTTTCTTTTACTGCTTCAATGCGGTAAAAGTTTATGAAATCATTGAAGTTGAGCTGGAAGCCCTGGTTAACCGCTTTGGAAATTATTGTAGGATTTGTTTTTAATTGTTTGGCAACTTGTGTTAATGATAATTCGGGGTCTTCGTATGCTTTGCCTTGTTGAATGAATTGTAAAATTTTGAGCTTCCATTCAGCAACCAATAATTCATCTTCTTTAACGGCTGCAGGTATTTTTGTATCGATGGATATTATTTCCGCCTCTTCTATCAAACTGTTTTCCTGGCTAAGGTTGTATGATTGCGTTAGTAGCAAGCTGGGTTTGTATCCAAGTAAATTTATTTTAAAAGGAACCTTAGTTTGGATGGAGTTGGAATAGCCGGTAATTGCGATGTAATAAAAAATAAGGGCAAACGAAAAATATTCCCACCATGGGCCAGTGTAACTAAATTTTGAAAAGGCTGGAACAAACGAGCCAGCAAAAAAAAGTAATCTTACCAACAGCATGATTACAAATGCCATTAGAAAATTTCTTACCCATTTAAACAAAAGCATATCAGCGTAACTTATTACCTGCATCATTAATTTTTTATACAGGTTAAAATACCGGAGTGTTAGCAGAAAATATACAAACATTGAAACAAAGCCGGTGAGCTGATACCATAAATCAAAATCTCTGTCTGCACCATCTGCTAAAAAATAATACCGATGCAAAATCAATTTATCTGTAACCACTATTGCAATGCTGTATAACAAGTAGCAGATACCCGGCAACAAATGCAGTGCTTGCTTTTTAGCAAAACGGAAAGATGGGTTGAGTAAACTCTGTACATAAAAGAATATTACCGGGCCGACGAAAAGCAGGTGTTGAAAAGGCATGTAAAATAAAAAATCCCGGTAGGGCTGTGTATCATACCAGCCGGCAAAGCCAAGCATCCACGGGGCTATATGCATTATGCACAAGAGTAAGAATATCCCCAGCCATTTCTCAGACTGGCTTTCGTTACGGATACTTTTTCTGAATAATAAAATGGCGTACACCAAGCCATGCACAAAAAATATTAGTAACAAAGAACTATAAAATCCAAAATCAAAATGCATGGATGTAAAAT
>JBBQEA010000011.1:0-39174 GCA_038320245.1 Chitinophagales bacterium
TTAATAATTATGGAAGACCAGGAAATTATTCATCGCATTCGTACTAAAGGAAGGTTTGCTGTTATTGCCGGTTATGTAACTACCTCTGCCCGTAAATACAGAGTGAATGGGATTTATAGAATGCAAGGGATTTTTTTCTACATCTATTTTGCATATGTGTTTGGCGCTTCGCAGCAAAAGCTCGTAAGCATTTATAAAAAGTTCATCAGGCCTTCCTGAAAAATATAATTCACCATAAATAAAATTTAGCATGAATGAAATCAGGTACGATATCATTGTAGTAGGCGCTGGTTCTGGTGGACTAAGTGTTTCTCTTTTTATGGCGAGGATTGGCCTTAAAACCTTGTTGATTGAAAGAAGCGATGAACACATTGGAGGCGATTGTTTGAATTATGGATGTGTACCCAGCAAGGCGCTGATACATGTAGCCAGACTGATGCAGCAGGCGAAACAAGCAGAACTTTTTGGGTATACGATTTCCGGAAAGCCTGATTTTAATAAAGCGATTGAATACGTGCTATCAAAACAAGCCATCATACGCCGGCATGAGAATGCAGCTTATTTTAGAAAGCAAGGTTTGGATGTGGTTTTAGGTACGGCTCATTTTATTTCATCAACTTCTATTAAGGTGGGTGATAAAATATATACAGGCAAAAAAATGGTATTGGCTACCGGCTCAAGGCCTGCAGCTTTACATGTTCCGGGAATTGAAAAAGTAAGACAGTTTAATAATGAAACTATTTTTGCACTTAACGATATGCCAACACGGATTCTGGTTGTTGGGGGCGGTCCTATCGGTATTGAAATTGGTCAGGCGCTTAACCGTTTAGGAATTCAGGTTACCATTATTCATCGGGGGGAAACTATACTTCCGCACGATGCAACCGAAATGGGTAGCATTCTGCTGAAACAATTAACAGTAGAAGGAATTACTTTTCATCTAAACGCAGAAGTAAAAGAATTTACCAGCGCCAATGAAGCAATCGTTCAACAAAAAGAACGAAGCGATTTTAAGCAAAGTTTTGATGCAATCTTTGTTGCTGTAGGCAGAGAAATTGCTTTAAAAGATTTAGGACTTGAACAAGCAGGGATACAAATAAAGGACGATAAAATTGTTGTGAATCAATATTTGCAAACTACCAATAAGCATGTATTTACTTGTGGAGATGTTTCAGGCTCACTGATGTTTTCCCATGCTGCCGAACAGCAAGCAAGGTTATTGCTGAATAATTTCTTTTCTCCATTTAAAAAGAAATTGAACAATGATTACATGTCGTGGGTAACATTTACCAGTCCGGAAGTGGCCACATTTGGTTTGAATGAAGCTGTATTATTGAAGAGAGCTATTTCCTTTGAAAAGCTGGAAATGAATTTTGAAGATGATGACCGGGCCATTGTTGACAGTTATCAATATGGCAAGTTGGTGCTGTACATCAGCAAGGGCGGAATGTTTAAAAAAGAAAAAATATTAGGCGGCAGTATGATAGCTCCCAATGCCGGCGAATTGGTACAAGAATTAATTCTTGCCATGACAAAGGGCCTTGGGATAAATGATATTTTTAATAAGATTTACCCGTACCCGGTTGCCTCAAGGGTCAATCAAATGATTATTGTAAAACATAAAGAAAAACAGCTGACTGAGACTATAAAAAAATTATTGAAATTTCTTTACAGGCTTGTGTGATTTTTTAAGCCGATAGGATTAATTATCTTTAGTTCAAAGCAACTAAACTAATTTATATCTCTCTATTTTCTTTTTTTTCTTAATAAAAAAAAGAAACAAAAAAAATCAAGGCTGCGAATAAAAAGGCTGAAATTTTCAACATAAGTCTAAAATCAAGGAACTCGCCGCCAGTAGCTGAGAAGGACAGAGCTTACGCCCGGCTCAAACAGCCTTGATTTCTTAACGACTTATGTTGAAAATTTCTAGCACTTTTTATTCGAGGCCATACCCAGCAAACGTTTACTACTAAAATATTTAATCCTATAAACAAAAGAGTATGGAATGGTGGGAGATTTTTAAAGAATGGTTCTTAAGCCTGGGCACAAAGTATGGCGTTAATCCATACATATTTGGTGGTATTTATATCGGAGCAATCCCGCTTTTTTTTCTATGCCTTGGCTGGACAGTAAAAAACATTCGGAGTAAAAAACCTTTTGTAATTCCGGTTTTGTTAACCGGATTATGTTTTGTATCTGCCTATCTATACCTGATAATTGTTGGCAAAAATATTCCGGTATGGGTTTACATTTTTATAGCCGTTATGGTTGCTTATGGTGTGTATTCAACGATTAAAAAAATTAAGGATAAATCGAGGTCCGCTTAATCAATTTACTCTTCAGAAATTTCTTTGGTATTTGTTGCGTCATCCTTTTTCCAGCCCCGGATTTTGGTGAAAGGAAGTTTTAATAGAAATCCTATCGTCAGTTCCTCCGGCTTGTGATAAGAGGGAACACCAAGTGTAACCTCTTTGTTGAGATTACTCAGCGTTGCGGTTCGATGCAACCTATCCCAAAATGAAAAGATTACGGAGTAGTTAGAATCTGTCTCTTGCTTAGCAACTGAGTGATGGAGGCCATGCATTCTTGGTGTAACAATCAGCTTGTTGAGGATTTGTTCAAATGCAAGGGGTAATTTCCAATTGCTGTGATGGAACTGGGTGGCAGCTTCAAAAATAATTTCATACACTAGAACAAGCATTGGTGATGTGCCGCAGAGTAAAGTAACAGCTCCCCGAAAAAAAACTGAGCCAATCAATTCTCCAAAATGAAAACGGAAAGCGGTGGTGATATCCATATCCAAATCAGTATGATGTACTAAATGAAAGCGCCACAAAAAAGGAATTTTATGGTTTAAAATATGCCATACATAATTTCCATAATCCAGTATTAAAAAAGTAGTAATCAGCTTTATCCATACAGGCAAATTATAAAAGTAATTTAACCCAATCTGCCATTCCTGGTTTTTATATGCAAGCCAAACTATGATTGGTAAAAAAGCAAATCTTAATAATGCGAATGCCGGAATAGACACCAGCGTATTAGTAACTGTTCTTGCAAATTTTTGCTGGACGTTTTTCCTTAACTGAAACTTAGTTTCCAGCAAAAAAAGTAACAGGTTAATCAGCACCAATATTGGAATTCCTATTTTGTCGAAAATTTCATGTATCATAATTTTTCAACTTTGGTTATGCACCTGTTGTTTTAAAATAATCAACAGCATCCTCCGCCATCGTAAAACCAGGTGCTAGGTGAAATGAAAATATCGCTCCTATTCAGGTCTTTCAAATTACCTGCCGTTTTATCACATACATCCATCGGCTGATTTGGAAAAAGTATATGACCTTTTTCATCATCAAAACTTTCTTCGCTGCCATAGTAAATAGCCGTTTTACCTGTAAATACACATGGTCCGTCTGCAGGCATCGGATCTTTAACAGCACAAACTTCTACACTTTCAATGTATATAAGTTTATCTGTAGCATAATGAGCAGGGGCAAGTATTCGATAAGGACGTTTAGCTCTTATTTCAATTGTTCCAAAACCAATATCAGTAATCATACGGATGTAATCGTTCAAAGGCAGGGCGCCACTTAAACACAAGGCTCTTAGTTGTTCGTCATTTTGTAATGTTTCTGGCATTGCTGTTTCACAGGTAGGGTCGCTCAATACCAATCTGCCACGGGGTTTTAGCACCCGATACATTTCTTTTAAGGCCAGCTTAAGTTCCTCCTTTTTAAAAATATTGAACAGGCAGTTTTGTGCAGCTACATCAATGCTGTTATCCTTAATTGGAAGATGCAATGCATCGCCTTTGAGTAATTCAACGAATTCGCTTTTAAACCATGGATTTAATTTCTCTGCTTCTATAAAATTATTTTTACTTGCCTGTAGCATTTCATCCACCACATCCACTCCGGTTACACCGCCTTTTTGACGGCTGAAATAAGCAAATTGCAATAACTCCATTCCGCCGCCCACACCCACGTACAAAATTTTCGGATTGTTCACCAGGTCTCTTGGGTTAACTGTACTGCCGCAACCGTAATTCATTTGCTGCATGATTAAAGGCATATCCAATCCGGGCAGTTGCCATACAGGTGTAGTGGTGCAACACAATCCAACATCGGGTTTTTCTGCGGCTGCTTTGTAAACATTCTTTGTAGTTTCTAAATAAGTAAGTTCCATATTTTTGTTTTTACCAGGTAAAATTTATATCCTTTTCTTCGTCTACATCGTTTAATGTGGGCAGTATATGAACCGATAATTTCTTTTGTTGAATCTGTTTCAGGGTTTCATCAAATACGCCGTCGCTGCTCCAGGTAATATTTTCAAACATATTTTTAAAAGGCGATTGCATGCCCAATAAATAATACCCACCGTCTGTTGCCGGGCCAATTACAACGTCATATTCATTCAATTTTAAAAAAGCGGCTAAGATCTTTTTTTCATCCAACTCAAAACAATCACTTCCAATAATTATGATTTTATCATACCCTTTTTCAAGCACCCATTCAAATGCATTACGCATACGTTCCCCTAAATCCTTTCCGTTTTGTAAACACTTTTCATAGCCATTCCATAAATCATTTGCTGTTACTCCATCTGCATAAAAAACAAATTTTTTTACTGGTAAGTCTACCGTAATTTCTTTTGTATGCTGCAATAAATGTTTGTAAACTGCCAATGCATTTTCATCACCCATTGTAGCAGCTAGTCTTGTTTTTACTTTGCCCAATATCGGGTTACGAACAAATATAATTATGGCTGTTTGCATAGTTAAGCTGTTACGGCTCCTCCACAACTGCTGCCTGCTCCTGCTGTACATCCATAGCAATGCTGGTTTACTACAATTGATCGGTTTGCCAATTGCTGCAAATTAAATTGAGCAATATGTTTGCTGCTGCAATCCACTTTTAATTCCAGCATCTGGTTAAAATCACAATCATACATAAAGCCATCCCACCCAACAGAAATGGTATTGCGGCACATTACATTTACTGCGGCTGCCGGGTTAAATGCCGTAATTAATTTCTCCATGTATTTTTCGTAATTACCAGACTGCAATAAATAATCTAAATAGCGGCTGATGGGTAAATTGGTGATGGCAAATAAATTATTAAATACTATTCCAAAATCTTTTTGCAAAGATTCTTTAAAATCTTTTTCCAGTGATGTTTGTGAAGGCGGTAAAAAAGCCCCTGCCGGATTGTAAACGAGATTGAGTGTTAAGCCACTTTCTGCTACACCATATCCCACAGCGTTGAGCATTTGCAAGGCTTTTATAGAATCTTCAAACACGCCATCACCCCGCTGACGGTCTGTTCTGTCCTTTGTATAAAATGGTAAAGATGAAACAACCTCAATATTATTTTGCTTAAAAAAATCCGGCAGGTCGTAATACTTTTTGTTGGAGCGGATGATTGTAAGGTTGCACCGCACAATGATATTGATGGATGGATTTACCTTTTTTATTTCTTCGATAAACCAGCGAAAATCCGGGTTCATTTCTGGTGCCCCGCCGGTGAGATCAACGGTTTTAAAAGAAGGGTTTATTCTCAACACCTCTAAACATTCCTGCATAGTTTCCCGGGTCATAATTTCTTTTCTGTCGGGCCCGGCATCCACATGGCAATGCTTACATACCTGGTTGCACATTTTACCTACATTTATTTGAAAGACTTCGAGGGTTGATGGCTTTAAGGGATACAAACCAATGCCTTCCAGTTTTTGCTGAAAAGGAATTAACCTGAAAGCGTCATCATGATTTGCACCATGCTCCAATATTTCGATTTGCTCATGTGCATCAGCCAGCGGACTATGTTGTGCTTTTAATGATTTCATATTGCTTGCCCTTGTCCCTAATGGGAACTTAAATTATTTTGTTATAAATTAATTTTTAGAAAAACATCTACTTTATATGATTTGATATTTAGTTAGACTCTATTTACTATTTTACCGTGATGCAAAAAAGAGTAACAAAAAATATCAAGCCCACAACCGGGCTTAACTTACTAAAATACTCAATGCTTAATTTTAATATTGTTTCGGTAAAAGCTGAATAGAAAAACAATTGTACAAGAGTGCGACGCCAATGAAGCTAAATAGTAGTAATAAAGCCGGATCAATAATTTTTTTAAATTCTTGTTCCTCTTATCAGCTTGCCATTTACATCGCAATCTCTTTTACCTTATTCATCATTTGTACACCATGTACCAATGCGGCTCCGCCTTTAATAGCTGCTGCTACATGTACGGCTTCCATCATTTGGCTTTCGCTCCATCCTTTTTCAAACGCATCGCTGCTGTAGGCATCAATGCAGTAAGGACATTGTACGGCATGTGCCACGGCAAGGGCAATCAAAGACTTTTCTTTGGCGGTAAGCGCACTGTCTTTAAATACTTCGCCATACCAGCCAAAAAATTTATCCGCTAATTCTTTTTGGTATTTACCAACATCGCCAAACTTATTAAGGTCTTCGGCATTGTAATAGTGATTTGACATTTTTATACGATTTATTTTACTATAAAAACTAAATATAATTAATGTGGTCATTAATAAATGATATCTGAGAAACTAAATATTGAATCAATTGTTCATTCATCTAAAATCACTATTTTCATTTAAACACTATTTTAATTTATGAAAGATATCTTGCTTAAGATAGCCGAAACAATCCGCTACCTTACCGACCATGAATTTAACAATATTGATACCGCAATTGTTTTTGGAACAGGCCTTGGCTCGTTCCTAAGCAATATAGACGTAACAAAGTCGATTTCCTATCAGGAAATTCCAAATTTTCCTGAAGCGACTGTTGAATTTCATAAAGGCAACCTGGTATTGGGTAATATTAACGGAAAAAAAGTAATCGTTTTGCAAGGCCGCTTTCACTATTACGACGGATATAGTATGCAGGAAATTACGTTTCCAATAAGGGTGCTTGGTGCGTTGGGCGTAAAGTATCTTTTTTTGAGTAATGCCGCTGGTGGTATGAATGCAGGCTATAAAAAAGGAGATTTGGTTTTGATTGAGGACCATATAAACCAGTTGCCTGATAACCCACTAAGGGGATTAAATTCCCCTGACTTTGGTAACCGTTTTGTAGACATGAGCCAGCCATATAATGAACGACTAAACCAACTTATTTTAGGAAGCGGTAAACAACTTGATATTGAAATAAAAAAAGGGGTTTATGTATCTGTAATGGGGCCCAACCTGGAAACAAAAGCTGAATATCGTTTTTTACGAGGAATTGGTGCAGACATGGTTGGCATGAGTACCGTGCCGGAAGTGATTGTTGCCAATCATATTGGCATGGCCTGCGCTGCGGTAAGCGTTATTACGGATGAGTGTGACCCGGATAACCTGCAGCCAGTGAATATTGCAGAGATTATTGCGGTAGCCGGTAAAGCTGATGAAAAACTGAGTAAAATTTTTTTAAAAGCCGTGGCCGAAGTTAGCTAAGTTGCTAAGCCATTACCAGCCAACATAGTCTGGTGGTTTTATTCCGTTCAATCTTAAATACACAATTATTTGCGCCCGATGATGGGTTTGGTGATCGCTGATGAGATTGATGATTTGAAGTTTTGTTTTGGGGCCTGCAAAAAAAGAAACGGTATCTGCTAAATGGGAGGCGTCAAAGGATTTTAATGCACCAATGGCATAATTATAGGTGTTGTTTAAAACATCTATAATCTCCTCTTTTTTCTGAACAGTTGTTGCTGGTTTTGTTACCGGGCTTTTGCTACCGGTGATGAAAGATGACGTGAGCCAATTTAAGTTTGATGCAATATGCAGCAGTTGTTCACCAAAGCTCATTTCATCCGGCACAGGTTTGAAACTATATTTTTCTTCCGGCATCCCGTTGGCCACTTTCAACGTATATTCTTTTGAATTTTGCAATTTTGTAATAGCAGCATCTAAAAATATTGAATCAATTTTTTGGGCAGTCGCCATATTGATAGCAGCTAGAAATAATACAATGAAAAGTAACCGCATAAGATTTTTTTTATTTAGGCGAAATTAATTAATAAAGATCACTCAATTGTTAAATACAAAATGTAATTATTTCTAAAAAAAACTATTGCAATTGATGCTAAGTCTAAAATTAGATTTAGCAGTCTTTCTGGGTTTAAAATATAATAGCAGGCAATTATAGTCCTGAATTTATACACACTTATTTATTAAAAAAAACACTCATTTTGTAAGGAGTAAATCTTTACAGCGTCTAAAAAATAAAATACAAAAAAGATGAAAAAAATAATTTTAGTCGGGATCGTTTTATTTGCTGCTTTCACAAGTAATGCCCAACAAAAATCTACAAAAAAAGTAAACCAGTTTACAGATCTTACTACCACTTTCGGAAGCTCACAGGCATCCATTGCAGCTTCTTACGTGCACAACTGGAAGTTTGGTTTTGGTAAAAAAAGAAACTGGGAAGCAGGCCTGGGAGTAAGGCTTACAAATACTTTTGGAACAAAACTGGACTATATAACAGCGGGCCCGGCAAAATTTACCCGTACCAGCACCACTCCATTTTTAATATTTTTTGCAGGTCAAAAAACAGAAAATTGGGACACACTCACCGTACAAAGACCTTTTACAAGCGCATTAAATTTAAGTGCCAATTTTGGTTACAACTTTACACCTAAGTTGAGCGGTGGCTTTAATATCGACCTCATAGGATTTACGCTTGGCAGAAAATCTGCAGCAGTATTTACAAGCAATGGTGTAACCACTACCGAGCCTGCTGCAAAGCCTACAACATTCAATGTGCTACTTACAGGCGATCATGACTATGGTACTTTAAATTCAGAGTTTTTTCTTCGGTACAGGCTCAACGATAAATGGAGTGTAAGAGGAGTGTATCAATTTTTATTTACTGAATACAATACTCCCCATGTAAAACAAATACTTCCGGATGGCAGTACAACAGACAGGTTTAGAAATAAAGCAAACAACCTGGGTGTTGGGGTTGCCTATCATTTCTAAGAAGTTCTTTACGATGATTTATTGGGTTACCATCTTTTGATTTCCATGGCATCGACATTGGCGACGCTCCATTGAAATGTAGTTTTTTATGACATCTTCGGCTTTCTGATTCAGTTACTCCAATTAAATTTATACAGGTTCTAAAATTGTCCAATAAAAAATTCATACAACAAAAGATTAGTTTAAAACAACAACAATATGTTATTAAATAGATACAATAGGCATTTAGTTGGGAGAGGCACAACTCTTTTGTGTTACGGTTCATTTTCTTTTTTTTCTTGATAAAAAAAAGAAACAAAAAAAATCAAGGCTGCGAATAAAAAGGCTGAAATTTCCAACCTAAGTCTAAAATCAAGGAACTCGCCGCCAGTAGCACAATACCACGGAGCTTACGCCCGGCTCAAACAGCCTTGATTTCTTAACGACTTAAGTTGAAAATTTCTAGCACTTTTTATTCGAGGCCGTAGCCGTCTTCGTTTGCGAAGTAAATGCCTAACCTTATAAATAGAAAAGCATTTACATATAGTTGGCAACACTAAAAAAAAATTCTACATGAAAAAAATATTTTGTTTAAGCATAGCAATTTTTATAGTTGCTTTTACCTTTGCACAGCGATACGTTCCTAAAAATGAAGGTTCGTCTGTTGCATTTGATATCAAGAATTTTGGTCTTACTGTTAATGGCAGCTTCAGTGGTTTGCAAGGTTCAATTACATTTAATTCTGCCAACGCTGGTATTGCCAAGTTTAATGTAACGGTTGATGCAGGTACCGTAAACACAGGTAATAGCTCGAGAGATAATCATTTAAAAAAAGAAGAATATTTTAACAGCGCTGCCTTTCCAAAAATAAATATTGTGTCTACTAAAATTACTAATGGCAGTACAGCAGGTAGTTATTTATTTGAAGGGGTAGTAACCATTAAGGGCACTTCTAAAAATATTTCATTTCCATTTACAGCAGTTGCTGTAAATGATGGTTACCAATTTGACGGTTCTTTTAAAATAAACAGGCGTGATTTTAAAGTAGGCGGCAGCAGCCTTGTTTTAGGTGATGTACTTACCGTTAATTTAAAAGTTGCAGCAGTTAAAGGGTAATGAAAATAATTACTAAGCAATGTCTACATCAATTGTTTTAAAAGTAAAATCTCATTTTTAAAAACAGCTTAACACTTAATTTTATCCTACGCTTATTACTTACAAGCTCAGCTACAATGAGCCAATTAGTGAAAGCTGTATTTGGTTCATTTTAGTGTAATGCATAAAGCTGCTACAACTGCATAAATTAATTTGAATAAAATTCTCTTCATCTTTTTACTTTACTTTTTCAAACTTTGTTTTTTTATCTTAGACTGCTTTTTAAGTTGCATAATAAAAGATGAAAAATGGTATGCCGTACAAGAGAGTGACACAACGATGATGACCATAGCTTGTTAGCTCGTGCAAAAAAAAATCTAAGTAAACTTTAAAAATGAACGTATTTTAAATTGTTTGCACTAATTAAAATATCTATCTGGTAAACGCTGACGGCGACTATAAGCCCTTCCAAAGAAACGGACATGCAGTTAATGGTTGTGTGAAATTTTGCTACAACCGCCGTCAGGGTTTTAACCGCTGACGGGGTTGCTACATTCCTTATATAAAATAGCTTTTTATTTTACATACCACTTATTTTGCTCTACAACGGTTGTAATAATTATTACCAACAAAAAGAATATGGCAATTGACTTATGAATCCATTCTTTCTTTGTACCTATAAAAGCAGTCCAGAGAAATACAGCAAAGGGCACAAGCAATAGAAGTTGTTGGCCCAGCGGTGCATGTAGAAAGAATATATTAAAGGAAACAGATAAAAGGATGGAGATACAAAACAGATAAAATATTTTTTGAAAATTATCGAGGTAATACTGCTTTAAATCAATTGCATCGTTACCCATTGCCACAGGAAACAATAATTTGGTGATTATAAAAAGATTGATGGGATAGAGAATTATAAAAAGAAATGTTGGCAGTTTCCATATTGGATATTCCTTTAGCTCGTAGATGATAAACCATTCCTGTATATGAAAGAATAAAATCACTATTACCCAAATAGTATGCGGATAAAAAAAGCGGACTTTTTTATAATCATAAATAGACTCTGCAATGGAAGATAATATCTGGGTAATGCCAAGCCCCAGAATAATTGAAATTAATATAGTAACATATTCAAAAGCGCTAATGGCATTGGGGTTCATACAATTTGATATAAAAAATTACGCTTGTCCCTTTTCAACATTTTGCAACGCCAGTAATATTGAATCCTTATCAGCCTGGGAAAGCTCCACAGAATGTTCGTAATGCTTTTGCCCGGTTATACAGGTATGCATTTGCTTATTTTGTTTTTCAAATCGCTTGCAAAGATAACACACCGCCAGGTGCCTCCACAGCTGGTACTTTTGCCATACCGTTACCTTTCCTTCCTCCTTTTTAGAGATATAATCGACTGCCTGCTTACATGAAATACTCATAATAATAAATTTAAATCACTAACCAGTTTGATTCAAGATGGGCTCTCAGTTGAACCTTTGCCCGGTGAATTAATACCCAATAATTAGACGGCGTAATGTTAAGAACCTTACAAATTTCTTCACTTTCCATATCATCTAAATATTTCATGCTAAAAACAGCCGCCTGTATTTCTTTTAATTTTTTAATTCCTTTATCCAAAATTGCATAAAATTCTTTTGATTCTATCGGAAGAATCCCCCATTCTGAAGGATAGGTATCTTCCGTCCAGTGGCCGGTTTTATCAAAATAATGGCTATCGTTGTCGGCATCTCCATAGGCCAGTTCCTCGGTTTGTTTTGTAGAAACCCTTCGGTAATGATCAATTATTTTATTTTTTAAAATGGTGAACAGCCATGTTTTAACGGAAGCATCGCCATTGTATTTATCTACATTGCGCCATGCGGCTAAAAAAGTTTCCTGCAACAGATCTTTGGCCGTATCGGTATCTCTTACTCTTTGCACAACGTAGCCGTACAATATATCTGAGTAATCATTAACCCAGGCTGTTACGTTGTGTTGTTTTGTTTTTAAATCCATTACACTTGTTTTAATAGGTGTGTGTTGATTTACAATTTATGCTTACAATACATTTTGTAAAAAAGCTACATTTTCGGTTAACTAATTGTCATTACTCAAATTAAATAATATGCTTAAATCACTGGTCTTACTTTTTAAATTGATGGTTGACGTATGATAGGAATAGGCTTGTAAATCGTAATAATTCAATACTGCTTTATTATCAATATTGCTTTCAATAAAAGTATAGCTGAGTGTTTTTATTTTGTTGTTTCTGTTTACCAAAAAACCGTTTTGTGTATCATTAAATTGCTTAAAGAAATTAAGCAGGCTTACTTTAGAAACAGGAGGATCCATCACTATCCAGTTTTGAAATAGTTCTTCTCTTTTTGCCCTTGCTCCAGCATCGTATAAAGTTGCAGAAGACCATATATGTGGCTTGTCGGCCTCCAGGGTTATCCGGTGTTTTTTTTCGCCATCCCATATCAATTGAAACAGCATTTTATCTACCCAAACGATGATGGTATATGGTTCCACATTTTCCATGTCCATCATGCTCCAGTCAATAACAGGTACATCCGATTGTAATAATTCTGAAACAATCAAGCCACGGCTTTTTACGTAAGGCGCCCTGCGTTCATGATTTTTAAAAGCTCCATTTAATAAAATAATTACAGCCCCCAATTCATTGGCTCCTATCCATGTGCCTCCGGCAAGACTATCAACGGGCGATAAATATTTCAGCTCTTCATTTCCCAAAATTGCTGGAATTTGGGCCTTTTGTCTTTCTGGATTTTCATCCCTTAAAGAAGCAAAATAGTTACAATCCTTTCCCGGAATAAATACTACGGTGCACATAATTTAAATAATTATAATTTTAAAAGTAATCATTTTACTGGCTTGTATTTAATTTATGCTTCCGCATTTATCAATGTAGCTTTATATTTTATGGTAGATTCTGCCATTCCAAAATTGCTGTTTACTAAATCCAGTTTCATTACTAACAACGCAACTTTTATCAATGCCAGGTGATGAACTATGTGTTCGGTATTGTAAACAATTTCACGGAAGTATGTTGTAAAAATGGGCGGCTGTTCAGTTTCCTGTGTTTGCTCCATTGAAATTAAAAGTTGCTTGTCATCCATGCGGATGTCTTCAATCAGCCGCTGCAGTTCAGCTATTGCAGCATGGGTGTTATTTTCCAATTCAAGATTGCGCTTACGGTTTATGTAATCTACCTCGCCCGTATAATGGCCGGTAATGGCACATTGCAGGAGTTCGATAATATGCCTTGTGTGGCCACCAATACTTGCATTGGAAAGCTGTTGTATTTTTTGTTGATATTGCTCATTGCTAAGTTTGCCTATGAGGTGATTAAGCGAATTTAATTGATGAGATAATTGCGTAAAAATCATGATAGGTTTGTTTTGTAAGTTGTACAATTAAATAGTTTATACGGATTTTAAGATTCCCTGGTTTTTGAATATTTTTTGAAAGTACATAAGGCCCTGTTTTCTGTACATCAGCAATAGTATTGTGCAACAAGCCAATACAATAATAGCCAGCGTAAACAACTGGCCTCCGTCGCCCTGCGACTCGATACCAATTACAGCGATATGCGAAAGGATTGCCCCAGCCATTAACCCAGCTCCTAAAAATGCGCCTATAAAAACTGTGGAAGGCACAAGTAGCAAAATACTTGCAATCAATTCTATTGCGCCTGTACCGATCCTGCCCCAGGGTTCTACACCCAATTTTGTAAATAA
Organism: Chitinophagales bacterium; assembly: GCA_038320245.1. Taxonomy (GTDB): domain Bacteria; phylum Bacteroidota; class Bacteroidia; order Chitinophagales; family Chitinophagaceae; genus Ferruginibacter. The sequence continues at coordinate 13,824 of JBBQEA010000011.1, forward strand.
TACTACTGATTCGGGGGCTGCTGTGAATTTAAAGAACAACGTTTGCAGCAATATTAATGCAGCTGCAATGCGGATTGTCCAGGAGATGATGTTTTGAATTTTCATTTTGATGATGTTTTTAGGTTTTAGAATGTCTTTCTTTTTACGATACAAAAATGCAATAATTTTATGCGAAAATAGAGGTGGATAGTTCCCGAAGATTGGTAGATTTTTCCCAGCTGAAGGTAGATACACATAATTCCCGATGTAGTGAATTAATACTTATGCAATGTCCTCCAAAATGCCGGGACCTGTTAATTAATACGTATCAGATATGGAAAAGGATGCATTGGTGTTATATTTTTATGTGTTGATTGTTATATGGTAATATGGAAGGGAGTTGTGGTAAAACTCCCTTTCTGGTAAATTTATCAATATAATTTACTATCATGACCTTGTACCCTAAATTAATTAATACCTCCATATTTTTATTCTTTTGATAAACTGCTGCCAGATAAAATACAGTAAGGATTTTTAAAAGGTAATGTGTGGTAATACTATTTTGCCAGCTGTAAAATACCGGTTTGATAATTAATGTAAAGTATCTGCCAGTTATTGATAGATGCAAGTTTGCCTGTAATTTGCAACGATTGTCCAATAAAGCCGAGTAATTTATTATTGATCTGCTCTCCATTTTCACCCAGTAAAATGGCATAATTTTCTTTGCCGGATATGCTGTATTTAACTACCGGCATAATGCCCCCCTGGATGCATCGAACGGCACAGCTTAAATGCGGCTTTCCCTGGCCTGGGTTCATGGCACCAAAATAACATTTCGGGTCAATGATTTCTCCGCTGATAATGGTATCTGTTTTATTTAACGCTGTTATTGCAGGCAAATCAATTGGGGGTTTTGCTGCTCTAAAAGAGTACAAGCCATTTTCTATTTCCATAAGCGGAAATTGGGTAGTGCCTGTAATACATTGTGTGCAAAGGGATGCACAATCGTGGCTACTGACTGATGGATCACCACAGGAAATATAATTATTGCTGAGGTAACCTGTGAGATGCACATATTTCTTTTCTGAACCAGCCAACATATTGCTGACTGTTTCTCCGGCCCCTTTTTTAAAAGCGTCTACCAATAAAATAGATTTGAATAATGGATTACCGTTCTCGTCCGTGCCATCAATAATGGTAAGCATTGGCACAGGTTTATTTATTAGCCAGCCTTTCATTTCTTTTACATGATTATAATCTATCTGAAAAGTCGAAATTCTTTTCTGCTGATTTACTAAAACAAACGATGTAATAATCAGCAAACCAACAAGGCTAAAGGCTACAATTTTTGAAGGAGATAAAACAGATTTTTTATTGTTGCCGCTCCAGCCAATAAAAAAATCGTGTGATGCATTTTTATTTTCAGTACCAGAAGGGATAATGACTGGTTCGATAAAAGTGCCTTCTGGCATTGCCTGTGTACAGATAAAAATTTTGCTGCCTGTTAATTGTAAAGGATAGGTGTGCAACTTTTCTTTAAATGGTGCAGGGGCACAGCCATCTTCTGGCCTGTACTGGTACCCATGCCAGGGACAGGTAATGCAGCCATCTATCACCCTTCCTTCGCCCAATGGCCCCATCTGGTGTTTGCATACATTGTGCACTGCACTTAATTTGCCATCGTATTTAAAAACTGCAATCCGCTCTTTATTAATGATGGCCATTTTTGCAAGGCCGTCTTCAATCTCTTCCACATTACATACATATTGCCAGTCGTAATTCAGCATTTCCGATTTTGTATTATCTGTTTTGTTTTCTTTAAAGGCTGCCAGTATATGTGCAGCGGAAATAATTAATAATCCTGATAATAATAAAACTACCAGCAAGGGGCTTTTTTCAAACTGAATAATACCCAATGCCACATGCATTATTACCAATGCGTAGGCTAAGTAAACCAGCATGTGCATGGCCTTCCAAAATTTTGGGCTCAAAAAAGATAACCAGAAATCATGACTGGTAAATGCCATGGCAGCTAAAATTATTAATGCTGCAAAACCTAATGTTTGAAAAGGAAAATAAGCAATGGAACCATAATGTTTGTTTGCAGTAAACAAAGAAATTAATGGGTTTACATCCGTATTACCGTGGAACCAGGTTAAGCTAAGTACTCCATGCACAGCAGCAATTATAAACAATGAAACCCCCAGGTGGCGGCGGTTGTAAAGAATAGGCAAAAAATAAGGCCACAAGCGACAGGCAGGCCCAATGAGCAAAACTATATGCAATACTAAAATAGCCAGTGTGCCAAAAGCCCTGATTAAAATGGTATTAAAACTGTGATGAGGGAATAAAAAGATATTGCAGCCAATAAAAATAAGCAGGTAGATAACGATGCTGCCCCACAAAATTAAATCGTACTGCTTCTTAAACTTATTCCATAAAATGGGTTGATAACTTGCACTCATATTTTGATACTAAATTTTTTATGGCCGTTTGTATATGGCAAACAATAAAAAAATGATTGATACAATTGATACAATCATCCAGACTGCTTTATGCCTTTTTCTTAATTGATGGTTCATATCTATACCTTTATGATTTTATCAAAACGGATGTCTATTTCTCTTCCTTAATACTTGGCCTTATTTTTTTTGATATATTTTTTTATAAATGACTGGCCACAATAAAATGCTGCCTGGCATAATAATTAATTTAAACCAAACAGATGTAACCGATGCACTCTCATCAATTTTTGACACTTTAAAAAAGGAAAACCAGATTGAAAATATAACCCCGATGATGCAATAGGCGTACAAAAAGTAAACTACCAACATGCTTATAAATTTATAGATGAATAACATTTCTTGTTTCCTGCCCTTGTATAATTTGCTGAATGGTGATGGCAATCTCTTCCGGCGATGTCCATTTTGAAAAGTCAGCATTTGGCATCTGCTTTCGGTTATATTCTGTATCTAAAGCGCCAGGTAGTAAAATATGCGCCGATGTATTATACCCCGCTTCAGATTCATTTACCATGGCGGTAAAATTAACCAACATTTGCTTGCTTAAAGAATAAGCCATATTTTGAATGGCGGTGCTTTTATTGTATGCTGCCTTTGCGCCAATAAAAACTAGCTTACCCCCGCCTGATTTTCTGAAATGATTTATAACATGAACAACCGTATTGAAAGCTGTCGCAAAATTTAACTGTACCATGCTGTTAATATCTCCCATTGAAGTATGCTGTAGTGACCCAGCAACAAAACCACCGGCTATAAAAATAGCAGCAGAAATATTTTCTGTCTTCTTTAAAATATTTTCAACTAACAATTGAGAACTCTCCGGACTGGTTAATTCTGCAGAATAATAATAAATATTCTTTGCTGCTGCATCTGTTGGTTCCCTTGTTGCCAGGTGAAGCTGGTAGCCACTTTCCTGCAACTTGTTAACCACTATTTTGCCCAGGTTTCCTGTTCCTCCAGTAATTAAGATATGTTCCATTTTTATGTGCTTAATTGTTTAATTATTTTACCGTCAGCATCTTTTTTATACCAGCACAAAACTTTGTAAACTGCATTGTGTTTTCTATCGCCACTCATAAATACATTCAAAGTTTTACATTCGTGCTTAAAAAACATATAGCCTTTTCTGTAAAAAAACGCTGCCAATTGCATACCTGTAATTGGTGCAATTATATATAGCCAAAAACTATCCCAGTTTTGTGCCGGTAATGCTGAGCCAAAGGTACGAGCCGGATTAATACTCATGCCGGATAGTGGTGCTTCAAAAGCTATAAAAAGAAATACCAATGCACCTGCAAAGTAGCCGGTAAATTTTGCCCAGCGGCTGTTGCTTACAAACAATACAACTATAAACAGAGTAAATGAGAGGAGCATTTCGGCTAAAAATGCTACCCATACCCCGTAATTGCCTGGTACAGTAATTACATAATTTACAGATGGGTTTCCAATAAATGAAAACGCTATTGCCTTAAATAAAAATACAAAAAAAGTTGCACCGGCAAATTGAGCAATTATGTACCAAACGGCATCTTGTAAAATCATTCTATCAAGCTGGTAATTGGCCAATGTTACCGCAGGGTTCATGTGTGCGCCACTTTGTTTGCCCCACTTTGAGTATATCAATATTATAGCAGTAATCCCCATTGCCAAACCAATAAAAATCCGCCGTATAAATGATGATGTAATAATTTCGGGCAATCCAAAATATGGATGCTCAAACAATATCACAAAAGCGCAGGCTGATACCATAAACATGCCCAATGCCCATGATTCTATTAAATAGATTTTCCAGTTTTTTTGGAATGCTTTTATCATTACGCTTTAATAAGTGACCAATTAAAATCACTGTTTAAAAAAACAGCCAGCAACATACCTACACTCCATGCCTGTTGCACACAACCCTTGCCGGTTGAAGGTTGCAGCCCGTCGAATATTTCGGCAATGGCCAATGCACAACCTTCATTATAAAAATGATGCTGTAAGGGTGCAGATTGCTCCCAGATATATTTGCAGGCTTTGCTGCTGAAATTGTTTTGCTTTAAATAAGCTAATGCCCATTCGCCCCACAAAAATGGCCACACGGTTCCCTGGTGATAAGCATTATCCCGCTGCCATGCATTGCCTTCGTAAAGAGGTTTAAAATCGGGGTTAAAGACATCCAATGTTCTTAACCCGTAAGGGGTTAATAAATTTTCTGATACGGAACCAAGTACCTTTTTTTGAGACACTTTATTCAAGGGACTAAATGGCAGACTTACCGAATAAATTTGATTGGGCCTTATGCTGTCATCGGCATATACACCAGGTATCACTACATCATTAAGGAAATCTTTTTGGTTTACAAAAAAATGAAGAAATGACTGTTTGCATTTTCTTATAAGACGGTCTATGTCTTCAATTTTTTTATTCAATAGCTCTTCATTAAAAAACTGATAAATACAAAGTGCATTATACCAGAGTGCATTTATTTCAACCGGGCAGCCAATACGGGGCGTTACTACAAAGCCATCCACCCTTGCATCCATCCAGGTAAGCTGGTAACCGGTTTCGCCACCATAAATTAAACCTTCGGGTGTAACATGAATGTTGAACCTGGTTCCTTTTATATGCCAGCCAATTATTTCTTTTAAAGCAGGAAGAGCCTCCGCTATTAATTTATTATCGGCAAATTTTTGATGGTATTCATACAAAGCAATAAACAACCAGAGCGTTGCATCAATGGTATTATATTCCACGTCTTCATCGGGATAATCGGGAAACCGATTTGGCAACATGCCTTCGCTTAGCACGGATAAAAAAGTTTTTAAAATACTTTTTGCTTCATCTTTTTTACCGGTGGCGATACTGATGCCTCGAAGGGCAATCATAGTATCTCTTCCCCAATCGCTAAACCAATGGTAGCCTGCAATGATGGTGCTGCCGCCTGTGCTTTTTCTATCAACCACAAACTGTCGGCTGCTTTTTATCAGATCATTTATAAAGGCAGGATAATCATTTGTATCAGCTACTTTCTTAACAACTTTCTTTTTTCTTTTTTTAATTTCATCAGTTGAGAAAATAAGTTGCATGCTTTCGTTTGCTACCAGTGAAACTTCTACTTTACCAATGCTGATGGCATCTTCTTCAAAATTAAAACCACGGGCTTCTTCCTGTTTGTATTGTATTTTTTTGTACCAGTCGTGTTCGTCCTTCCAGCTTCCTTTTGTAAATTTTACATACAAAGGATGAGCCTCGTATTTTGCATACACTTTAAAATAATTATCTCCCAAATCTTCCTTATAAAAATTAAATTGTTCATCCTGATAAAACAAAGCATGATAATCTTTGTAAACAAGCAATGGCATCAACAACAATTCTATTGCTTGTGCAGAACTGTTGGTATAGGTAACAACAACTATGTTTTCGCCTTGAATTATTTCTAGTGTTTTTTCAAGTGAGCAATTGGCTACGCTATATTTAAATGTTGCTTTTTCAGTTTCGCAATTATAGCTTTCCATAAAACCATAACCTTCCGGATGTATTTTACCTGGATATTGATTAGATGATAATTCGTAAGGGACTCCATCTGCAATAAGTGTTTCTTCTATTTTAGAAACCAGTACCAGCCTGTCTGTCGGCGGATTAAACGATGCAACCAATAGGCCATGATAACGCCTCGTATTTGCGCCCGAAACTGTTGATGAGCTATAGCTACCAATGCCGTTGGTTAATAAATATTCTTTGGATGAGGCTTCTTCAAAATTTAATTTCATGGTGTTACGCATTTATATCATTTATTAATTCCGCCACTACTCCTGTCCATCCTGTCTGGTGTGTTGCGCCAACTCCTCTGCCATTGTCACCATCAAAATATTCGTAGTACAACACGAGATCTTTAAAATGTTCATCCTGGTAAATTTTAGGTGTAAGCCCGTTAATTGCTCTATTGCCATTTGCATCTGCAACAAATAATTTTACTAACCGCTTTGATATCTCTATAGACACTTCACCCAGATTCATAAGCACGCCGCTACCCGTTGGAAACTCCACCTTCAATTCATCACCAAAATAGGCATGATACTTTTTCAATGACTGGATCAGCATATAATTCATGGGCATCCATACGGGACCACGCCAGTTGCTGTTGCCGCCAAATAAGCCAGAGCTGCTTTCTGCAGGCTCATATTTTAATCCAAATTGCTCGCCTTCTATTTCAAGACTGTAGCCATACTGGTGTTTTTTTGATAATGCCCTGATGCCATGTGCAGATAAAAATTCATTTTCATCCAGCATGGCCTGTAATAATTTCTGTAGTCGGTTTTTAGGAATGAGCGTAAGTAAGGTTTTATCATGCATCATTTCTTCAATAATGGAGTAGTCCTTATTTTTTTTCAGGTAGTTATTAAACCAGTTCATCCGGAAGGTAAATTCAGGTGCTACATCCACATCTTTTTTTGTGATACACAAGCTGGCAAACAAAGTAGTTAACCCTACCAATGAGCGTACTTTAAGTGGTTTATATTCGCCGTTGGGCAGGGCAAGTACATCGTAAAAAAATCCTTCTTCTTCATTCCATGCACCAGTCCAGTCCTTGCCAATACGGTTCAGGCTTTCTGCAATCAATGCAAAGTGTTCAAAGAATTTTGTGGTCATTGGTTCGTAACTACTATCGTATTTTGTTATTTCCAACGCCATCTCCAGCATATTGAGGCAGTACATTGCCATCCAGCTGGTGCCATCTGCCTGTTCTAAATGTCCACCGCCAGGTATAGCACTGCTGCGGTCAAATACGCCAATGTTATCGAGCCCTAAAAATCCTCCTTCAAAAACATTTTTACCATGCCTGTCCTTTCTGTTTACCCACCAGGTAAAATTTAATCATAGTTTTTGAAAAGCTTTTTTCAAAAAATCAATATCGCCTTTGCCGGTTTGTTGTTTTTCTATTTCATATACTTTAATGCAGCTCATGGCATGTACGGGTGGGTTCACATCACCAAAAGCCCATTCGTACGCAGGCATTTGACCGTTGGGGTGCATGTACCATTCTCTTAGAAATAAAAGTAGCTGGGCTTTGGCAAACTCAGCATCCACCATGGCTAATGGAATGCAATGAAAAGCCAGGTCCCATGCGGCATACCAGGGATACTCCCATTTGTCGGGCATGGAAATAATGTCTTCATTATTCAGCGTATGCCACTGACAGTTACGGCCACCCTTCCTGCTTTCCGGAGGTGCAATTTGTCCTGCATCTCCATTCAGCCAAAGTGGTATATCAATGTTATAATATTGCTTGCTCCACAACATGCCTGCAAAAGCCTGCCGCTGCACTGCCACTTCATCTGCAGTTGCCTTAGCAGCAGCTACAGTTGCATAAAATTCATTGGCCGCTGCAATGTTTTCTTCAAATATTTTATCGAATGATTGTAAGGGATTCTTTACAAATTTTTGTTTACTCAGCCTTACTTTAATTTCGACACTGCAATTTGCTTTTACTATTTGATGATACACTGGAGAAAATTTTGTGCCTTCTTTTTTATCATATTTATCAAAATCATTTTTGATAACGGCGGTATGAAAAAGGTCTTTTACATACGGCGATTCATTGGGCGTATTCCAAAGTTGCTGATTGTTGTTTTCATTTTCAGTAAATAAAACATGATTGGTATTTTCAAAATAATAATAGTAAGTACCTAATTCTTCATGTTGCAGTTCTACTGAAGAAAAATCATCCTTATTTTCTAATTTATTGATAACCGGCTTTTTTTGCATCAAACCAAAACTCCATAAATTTCTGAACCATGTTTGTGGCAATACAGTTACAGGTGCATCTTCATTTGCCCTATTATGCACTGTTATCTTTATCAACATATCTTCATCATCTGCCTTGGCATATTCTGTAAAAACATCAAAATATTTATTGTCATTAAAAATACCTGTGTCAATCAATTCGTACTCCACTTCTTCTTTACTGCGGTTGGCATTGGTTTGCAATAAATTCTGGTAGGGGTAAGCTGCCTGTGGATATTTGTACAGGTGCTTCATGTAACTGTGGGTAGGTGTATTGTCTAAGTAGTAATACAACTCTTTACAATCTTCGCCATGGTTACCTTGTGGGCCGGTAAGGCCAAACATGCGTTCCTTTAAAATAGCATCATTGCCATTCCACAATGCAACAGAAAAACAAAGCCGTTGTTTATCATCACTGATACCTGCAATGCCATCTTCGCCCCAGCGATATACCCGGCTACGGGCATGGTCGTGCGAAAAAAAATCCCATGCACTTCCGTGTTCGCTATAATCTTCTCTTACAGTGCCCCACTGCCTTTCGCTTAAATAAGGGCCCCACTTTAACCAGTTTTTTTGGTTGGAGTATTGTTCGGCTAAACGGGATTTTTCTGTTGACATTTTAAAACATTTTTGGTATTGTAAATAAACGAAATGAATTTAAAATTCATTCAATTTTAATTTATCATTGTGTGATTCTTTTACCCGTTATCTTCAAACCCCGGATATAATGTCATGCCTCCATCAACAAATATGGTGGCACCATGAACATAATCAGATAAATCACTGCAAAGAAAAACAACCATGTTACCGATATCCATTGTAAGGCCTACACGTTTGTAGGGTATTAGTCTTAGTAACCGTTGTTCTGCTTCTGGTGTATCCCAGGCCATTGTATTGATGGGTGTTTTGATGGCACCTGGGGCAATACTATTGACCCTTATTTTCATTGGTCCCAGCTCTTGTGCCAGCGATTTCATCATCAACATTACGCCACCTTTGGAGGCTGCATAATTAATATGACCTGCCCAGGGAATTAATTCATGTACACTGCTCATGCAAATGATTTTACCAAGAGATTGGGATATTTCAGGCCTTGGCCCTCGCCTTACAAATTCTCTTACTACAGCCTGTGCACACAAAAACTGGCCGGTTAAATTTACATCTAAAACAAACTGCCAGTCTGCAAGGCTCATGTCTAAAAACTTCGCATCTTTTTGCAGGCCAGCATTATTCACTAAAATATCAACCGTACCAAATTTATCTACAGCGGCAGCCACCATCGCATCTACCTGGTCTTTTTTACTTACATCTGCTTTAAAGTCGATGGCACTGCCGCCAAAGCCGAGAATTTCCTGTACAATTTCATCAGCACTTACACTGTTGCCTACATAATTTACTACTACATTAGCACCTGCGGCGGCCAGTTCCAATGCTGTTGCTTTACCAATGCCACTGCTGGCACCGGTTACAATGGCGGTTTGCCCATCAATCCTGATTTGATTTTTTATCATTTTAGTTTATTTTTTTATTTTTTGTTAAATGGGTTTTACTTCAAAAACATTATTCCATCCGCCATAGTTATCAATAACTCTCCAGGGGTTTGTTATATCCTCTATCCATTGATGATTATCTACAAAAAATTTATACTCATACCTGCCAACTTTTAAAAGAGGAAGATGCACATACCATACATTGTTCTTTGAAGGCTTAAGCAAAATCTCATTTTTTTTCCAGTTGGTAAAAGACGCCACAAGTGATACACTTGTTTTGGCATGCGGCAAATGAATATAAAAAGTGATGTGGTTATTTGCTGCGTCTGTAACAGGATTATCTTCGGTAAAAAACACTTTCTCTTTATCCATAACAGCATACACAGCCATTTTTGGCTGTAGCCTGCCATAACCCTGCCTTATAATATCATAGGTAGGTATAGGCATCGCAGTTTTAAGCAGGGTTTGCCTTATTTCATTGGCAGTTAAATTTGGATTGGCCTCCAGCATTTGGGCAGCCACACTTGTTACGATGGGTGCTGCAAATGAAGTGCCATCTGCATGCATATAATGCGGTGTAATAAATTTTTCTCTCCAGAAAATCTTTTTCACTTCTTTCCATATTTTTTCTTTGCCCTCATAAAGATTTATGTGATCTTCTTTCAACAATGATTTATTATTTTCTATAATTGCAGCCATATAATCCTCGTTCTCCAATGCCTGAAACAACACAGCTGCCTTTTTGTGTGATGACGTATTGGGCAAAATAGGTGTGGGTATCCAGATGGCGTTACTGATAATTTCAGGTTTCGACAATCCATCAATAGTTACACCATAAGTGCTGTGGTACAAAATAATATCGCCATCCAATTTGTTTTTGTCATCCAATCCACCAACTGCTACTACGTGGGGACTGCTTGCCGGCGGCAACACTGCTGCATCTACACTATTACCTGCTGCGGCTACTACCAATATATTTTGGGCAAATAATTCTTCAGCCAATTGATTGATTGTACTTGTGTATAATTTTTCGGCCACATCACCACTTAAAGAAAGATTGATAATTTTGATATTGTATTGAGCATGATTTTCTTTTACCCATTGCAATGCCTTCTCAATGTTTTTATCAGTTATTTTACCGGCTTCGTTTTGTGTTTTTATTAAAACAAGACTGGCATTATTTGCAAGCCCTTTGTATAATCCATTACTTAATTTACCGTTGCCTGCACATACAGTGGTGGTCATGGTGCCATGCCAGGCATTTTCGTGTGGTTGCGAAAAATAATTTAAATCCTCATTGCCATTGGTAATGTCGATTGTTTTTATAACACGCTCTTTAAAATCATCGTGCAAATAAAAGCCGCTGTCAATAAAACAAATGGTAACGCCCTTGCCGGTATAAATTTCGTCTGCATTTAAGCGCTCCGGAATAGGCAAAATATAAAAATCGAGATATTTTAATTTGTAAGCATCCACAGAAATATCTGGAGCGCTATAAGGATGATAGGTAATGGCTTCAAATTCATCGAAACACCTGCCGCAAATACCTTGCTTTGTTTCCCAATTTGGAAAATTGGCTTTTATATTATGAATAATATCAGCCTCATAACTTTCATTAAAGCTATGTACCAAATAGGGATGCCTTAGTTCGCAAATGGGGCATATTTCGTATGGCTCTTTCATGTATTTTTTTATGAAATTATTTTTGTATAAACCAAATGGCGTGTCCATCTGCATCTCTTGCTATGAATTGTTTTTTATTATTGATAGTTGCTACTTCCTTTGAAAGAAGTATTGAGCCATTTTTTGTTAATGAATTAAAAAATAAGTCTGCATCATCACATTCTACTTTCGTGATCCAATTCCAGAGGTCATCGCATTGTGTATCGGTTGGATATTTTTTATTTGGCCCGGGTTGAACATATTGCAACAACTCAACACCAACTCCTTCCTGTATTGTACCCAAGCCGGTAATTTGCAGTTCTGCATTTTTAACATTGTTTAAGTGAGCCTGTTCGGTGCCAACATTATAGCTTTCGCCTTTTTTTTCTAACCCTAAAAAATCTTTCCAAAAATGCAGGCTGCTTTCTGTATTGCTGATGCCGATTGCTGTATGATCAATTCCCATGAATATTTTTCCGTTGGCATTTTGCCATTTTAATTTTCCTTTTCCTGTAGGAAAATAAATAAGTTCCAGATTATGATTGTCGTTATCATGAAAATAGAATGCTTTGATCCCTGCTGCATTTTTATTGCTTAATGGTAATGTTTGTGGATTAGTGCTTACAAATTCCACATTGTTTTTTTGAAGTACCGCAAATGCTTTTTCCATATTGCTAACCACAATAGCAATGTGTTGAAAGCTGAGGTCATTGCTTTGTTGTGTTTCGCTAATAGCCCTTCCCCCAGTTGTTAGGTAGTCAATTAAATCAACTTTTTCATCGCCCAATTGCATATGAGCTATTTTGTAATGGATACCAAACTTACCCAACAAATTTTCGTATTCGGTTCCCCAAAACTCCTCAGTATTGTTGTATTTAAATTGTAATACCTGTGTATAAAATTTTATGGAGGCGTTTAAATCTTTCACTGTAATACACACTGTACCTACGCTGGTTATTTTTTGCCCAAAGCCTGGTGGCGGAAAGCAGCAAAGCAATAAAATGATTATAAAGGAAAGTTTATTTTTCATTATTGGTATAGTCGTAAAAGTCATTAATTCCTTACAGCAATCTTTCCGCCGGTTAGGGTTTGAATTTTATATAAGCTGGTATGTGCTGTTAAATATAAAGTCTTGCCATCCTCATCGCCCCAGGCCATATTTGCAGGCCTTTCCGGTGTAGTTATTTTACCCAATAATTTACCTTCATCAGATAAAATAAATAAGCCACCAGGGGCAGATACAAATAGGTTACCTTTTTTATCAACCTTAATACCATCAAGAGCTTCGTCGTTTTCAGTAAGGTTCCAGTCAAAAAATACTTTGCCATTTTTCAACGTGCCATCCTGCTGCACTTCATATCTCCACAGAGTTTTTGTATGGTGTATATCTCTGATGTCCCAGTTGCTTACGTACAAATATTTTTCATCTGGCGAAAAGGCAATTCCATTAGGTCCGCCAAGATCTTTACTCACTAATTTCAGGATATCATTTTTAATCATAAATACACCTGAATAATCCAGCTCTTTGTTGCTATCGTCGAATGCTTCTGGTAAACCATAGGGAGGGTCTGTAAAATAAATAGTACCATCACTTTTTATCACCAGGTCATTGGGGCTGTTCAGTCTTTTTCCATTAATATTATTGGCCAAAACCGTTACAGATCCTTTCTTTTCAATTCGTATTACTCTTCTGTTGCCATGCTGGTCGATGATTAATCTTCCATCAGCATCTATGGCTAAACCATTACTGCCGGGCTGGTGATAGTCGCCAATATCTGCCCCTGTATAACCACTGTGTGTCATGTAGATGGTAACGTTATCGTTCTTCGGATTGTATCGGTAAATAGTATTTGTATTAGGATCACTGAATAATAAATATCCATCAGGGTGCCACACCGGCCCTTCCGTAAATGAAAACCCATCAGCGACTTTTGTAACATCACAATTGGGTGCAATAATGCTATTCAATTGATTTTCGATGGTGAATACTTTTCCAATATTTTTCCATTCCGGGTTGCTGAATTTCTCTTTATAGAAATCTACCGTTGCATTACGCACCCATATATAATTTTCAGGTTCCTTACCCAATGTTCCGTTGATGCCCAACACTGCTATGGTAAAGGTTTCACCTGCTTTTGCATTGTTGGTAAGCAGTACCCTGTTACGGGCATTGTAGCCACTTATAAGTCCGTTACCTATTTCGCCATAGCCTTGCATTTGCTTTCCGTTAACCCAAATTTCACTGTAATCATCTACCGTTATTTCAAAGACTGCTGTAGTGCCCTCCGTATTTGTATTGCCAATTTTTGAAGGTATCGTTACATTTACTTTATACCAAACGAATGATAATAATCCGGTTCCCTGTCTGCTTTCTAATGCTGTAGGGGCAATGCTCTTAAAATTTCTATCAAAATCAGTGTCGCCAAATTTTGGTGATAAATTATTTGTTTGTACAGATGCGCCGGTTGGATACAAAAGCAAGGGGTCTTTGTCGGATGAACCAGGCGATTTAAAAGATTGCTCTACAATTTTTGCATTTTGCACAAACCATTGAGCATTTACCAAAGTTGCTCCATCGTTTGTTTTCAGATCGGCAATGGCTTCGGGTTTTGTAAGTGTTAATTGCCTGTTTTCTTGGGCATTTACAGTAATGCAAATCACGCTAAGTAAAATAATCAATGCCACTACAATGCTTAGTTCATAAACTTTAATTAAATAATTATTTCTCATTGGTTCAATCTTTCTTTTTAATCAAATTTTATTTTACTTCCTGCAATAGCAATGTCTTCATCTTGCTGAGCACTGGCACTACCACTTACGCCAATAGCACCAATTACTTCACCGTTATACATTATTGGTATGCCACCTTGCAAAAATGTGCGGCCAACAGTTATCAATGCAGTGCGACCGCTGTTAATACTGTTTTCTAACTTTGATGATGGCGCTTTAAACTGTGCGGCGGTATTTGCCTTTTTAATTGAAACATCTGCTGAAGCTGCAAAAGTGCCATCCAGTCTTTCCATATAAATAAGATTACCGCCTGCATCTACCACTGCAATAGAACCACCTGGTGCTTTATTGTCTTTGGCATATTTTATCGCTTCGGTCGCAATTTTTTTAGAAGCATTTAGTGACAATGTATGTGTAGCTATTACTTGCGCATTTACGGCTGCGTTGCTCGTGAATAGAACCACAAGTATTAAAAAAAAGAATTTCATACTATTTGTTTTAAAATAAATAATGTTTTTATTGCCCTATTTAACTGAACCTTCTATTGATGTAGCAGCAAGGCTTTCCTGTGTTTCGCCTGTATGAATAATATCATATTTTGCTTCTTTTGTATTTACAACAGGCCATTTTTTTTCTGCTTTTTTTAATTTTTTAGAGGGGTTATTATCCCACAGTCTTTTTGCCTTTGCATTATGATTTACAACTAAAAATCCTTCGGTAATTTCGTGCGTCCATACTTGTATCGGGCGTAAGTTTCCTTCGGTAACAGCAATTGCACAAAAGCCACCATATAGTGGTGCATATTTTGCAGGGTTGGCATCAAACATTACTTTGTTTTCTGCTGATACAAACCAATACTTTGCACCCTGGTACGTACTTACAAAATGCTTTTTACCCTTCACTGTTTGGTCAGGCATAGTTTGCATAGCCACTACATCGTAGCCACGAAGCATACATCCGTTTTCATCGAGGTTGTTGGTAAATTTTCCATCAGGAGATTTGGTTGGAACTTGCGCCTGTGCTGTAAACAACATGGCCGTGCAAAAGCAGGCGAGCAATACTTTTTTCATTTTGTTTTTCATTTAATTTAAGAAATTACAGAATTGACTTGATAAATGCGGCAACCCTAAAAGCATTGGCAGCAATAGTTAATGATGGGTTGTATGCACCGCAGCTTGGAAAGAATGAAGCATCTGCAACAAATACATTTTGTACTTTATGAAGCCTGCAGTTTATATCCAGTACAGATGTTGTTGCATCGGTGCCAAACTTCAATGTGCCGCATTGGTGGCTTACACCGCTGATGCCTAAATCGTATCCTCCCCAAATTATTTGCTCCAGTTGTTTATCAATTTTACCTACGCTGGCCATAATGTTTTTCAGCCTTGATTTTAACTGTTCAAACGACGCCACATTATTTTCTTCACGGTGGTATACCAGTTTAATATTTCCATCGTTTGTTAATAGAACCCTATTGTTGATTTTGGGTACATCTTCAGCAGTTAGCCAGAAATCAATTGCATGTCGGGCAATGTAATCGGCATCTTTTCCTTGAAAAACAGTTGGCGGGTTCCAGGTATAAGTAGCCGGGTCGTTCTTTCCCATCAATTGTATTTCACCCATTGGAAATGAATATTCTTTGTCTCCCCAATAGTAATCGCCAATACAAAAATATTTCTGAAAAGAAGCATCGTTCAGCTTATCAGGCGTAAATCCAATCATGCAGCCATTGATATGTGACATATAATTTGTACCCACTAAACCATTGTGATTGCCTAATCCATCCGGGTGCATAGCCGACGCAGACCTCAACAATAAAGCCGCGGAGTTTATAGCGCCGGCAGCAATAATGACGATACAAGCTTTGTAAAAAATCTTTTCCCCGTTTTTCTCTACACAAACTGTTGTTACTTCGTTACCTGCCGCATTGGTTTCTAATTTATAAACAAAAGCATTGGTTATTAGATTTACTTTATTTTGTTTAAGGGCTGGCCTTATACCGAGGATATGTGCATCTGATTTACTTTCAGTGGGATCAGGAAATCCATCAAAATTCCCCAGTACCATTGGTGCATCCTGCACATTACTATCTTCTGTAAGCTTTACCGCCATTGGGATTGGATAAGCTCTGATGCCTGTAGCTTTTACATTTTCAAATAATTCTTTGGTGAAAGGTTCTACAGGAATTGGAGGATACGGAAATGCCGGTGCAGGTGGTTCCGTTGGATCTTCGTTTCTTATACCATGCACAAGCATGTACTTTTCAGCCTCGTCATAATAAGGTTTGTAATCCGTATAACTCAATGGCCATGCTGGTGAAATACCTGCCGGCGTCATGTATTTCTGAAAGTCTTTTTCTCTTAATCTGAATGCAGCAGCGCCATATACTTTACTGTTTCCGCCTACGGCATAGTGGGTAAATGGCGCAAAGGAATTATCGTCTTTATCCAACCATTTTTCTTTTGCTCGGTAGCGGCCTTTTTCCACTACTTCTACCGGGTCCCAGTTTTCTTTTTCTTTGGGAATAAAATCCCCTCTCTCTACTATCAATATGCTTTTGCCAGTGGCAGCCAATTCACGAGCCATGGTGCCGCCGCCAATACCGGTGCCAATAATAATAATGTCAAATTGTGTTTTTCCCATTTTAAAGTATAGTTTTTTTAGTTAGACTGCGGTGTAAAAAACGTAAGGGCATAACAATAATTTTAAATAGTGTTTGGATTAAAGGTGAAACAAAAGTCTATTAAAAGCCCGGGCTACCTAATGTAGATAGTTTCCGATAGCTGGTATATTATTCCTGAATTAATTATTTAACATTGTCTTCTTTAAAATCAGAAGGATTAAGAGCAGTAACATTTTTAAATAATTTACTGAAATGGCCTGCATCTTCAAAGCCTAACTCGTCAGCAATTTCTTTAACAGATTTATCTGTGTAATAAAACAACCGCTTGGCTTCGGTTATTATTCTTTCATGAATTACCTGTAAAGGAGTTTTCTTAAAATACAAAGAAAAAATATTGGAAATAGTTTTAGGCGGTTTATTCATCTGGCATGCATAAAACTGAACCTGTCGCTCTTTTCTAAAATGTATTTCCACCAATAGATTGTATTGCCTTATTAAATTAAAGTGGTCATTAATCACTTCAGATTTTACATGTTATTTCTTTGCAAGCCTTGTCAATAAAATAACCAGCCTTACCCATTACATCCGCAACAGTTCATTTGTAATATCTTCATCAATCTGGAATTATTCTTCAAACAATTCAATCAAACTTTGCTTTTTATCTAAATGCTCATTATCCAAATCAAGAAACATAATGGGTGAAGGACCGAAGAATAAAAAGCCCACACAACTTATCTCAGCATCATAATTTACAATACAATAAAACTCCCGGTTAAACTGCCACTCAATGATATCTACTGGCCTTTTAAAAGAAGAAGACTGATTCATCATAATTGGCAGTACTGCATTTTTTTTAAATTGGTATTGCACATTATCATTAGTAATTAACTGAGTACTGCAAGTATTAAAAGCTATAGTATGCAATGTGAAACCTTGTTGCTGCTGAAAATAATTTTGCTCAAAGCAACGATTGTTTTGTATTAGCCCGATTTTACTTAACCCATCTTTATTTGTAAACAATTATTCTATAAAAAACTGTTAATGCTTGTAGGTTTTCTCATTTAAAATTCGAATTTGAAACCGCTCTTTGTCTGATCCATTTGTTTAAATGCCCGATATAATAATGAATGAAATTAATGTACCCTCACGTAATATTTTCTTTCTAAAAGCTTGATTTAATGAAAAGCAAATGGGATATACAAATGACAAATTTTTATGGATGACAATGATAAATAGTTATTATGAAAGTCCAAAGTCAGGGGTAATGCTCTGAAGTTTTCTATAACAGCACCTTTTCTTAAGGTTATAGCCTTTGCCACACCTTTTGTAATGGTATTACATAATTCCCCCTATACACTAATGACAAAACTGAGCCACATTGGCTGCGTATAAATGCTGCACCAACTTTGTTTCGGTAGAAATTAGTTTGCAACTTTCTTCATCTATTTGTTTGCGAATATTTTAATACCCTTTTGACCTGTAAAACCAATTTCGCTTTCTAAATCTTTTGTTGTTGCTAACTTTTTAATTATACCTAACCTAAAAAATAAATTCCTATTCTTTTGTACTATATTTAAAGTCGTTATCGGATGACTGTTTACCCAATAACTTGGGCTTGTAATGTTTTGTGGTTTTGTCATATACTAATAATGTCCCGGTTAAATAAGTGTCAAAACTTCTATAATATGCCAAAAATTTATCTCTCGTTCGTGATCTTTTTTTTGTGTTTTCAATTTATGGCTAAAAGTCAATCTACAAAAAGCATTGATAGCTTAAAAAAGGTATTACAAACCGAAATTAATGATACCAGCAAGATTGACTTAATGTTATTGCTAATGAGAAAATTTTCAGAGGCACACATTAAAGATTCATTCTTAATTTATTCAAAGGAAGCTTTAGCAGTAGCACAAAAAATAAACGATGTAAAGAGGGTTGGAAACGTCTACTTTTCTATTTGCAATGCTTATCAACTTTTTGGTGACTATGCGCTCAGTACGGAGAACAATGAAATAGCCAGAGGTTATTATGAAAAAGCAAACTTTCCGATAGGGGTTTTAAGATGTAAGATGAGATTATTGGGATTGTATTATAGCATGGATGAGCACTCAAAAGTTGCAAACCTGTTTGGTATTGTATATCAAGAAGCTTTAAAATTGGAAGATACAAAAACTCAAATGGGACTTTTGTTTTATAATACCATGAGTTTGTTTTTTATGAAAAAGTATGATTCTGCTTTTTTTTACGCACATAAATATTATACTGAGGTTAGTACAATAAAAGACATTAACCAGCTAAACTATGCCAAAATGATATTAAGTAATATTGCTCCATTTATAAAAAATATAAATCTTAGATATTATGTTACTATGGCAATGGAGGCTAAAAGCTATTTTATGCAACAAAATAATAAATATGCCACTATCGACGCTTCTACAAGTTTGGTGCAATTATTTAATGCAACAAACAAATACAATTTAGCCAACAAAGAACTTAATGATATAAAGGCCGATTTAGATTTAAGCGATACAAATAGTTTTGCTGTTAACTATTTTGAACAAAAATATATTTCAGATTCTTTACAAGGCAATTACAAGGATGCTTTTAGTAACCTGGTTAAATTCAACCTTTATCAAAATGTCCTTGATACAAAATCGAACCTGATAAAAGCAAATACTTTACAATCCAGTTACGACCTGGCAGAGGCCAAAAGAAAAAATATGCAACTTGAAAATGAGAAATTGATGGCAAAAAAAGAGGTAATGCAGCAAAGGATTATTTTAACTTCCTTACTTGCCTCAACTGTACTACTTTTTGGATTTTTCTTTTACAAACGTTGGCAACAAAATAAAAGAAGAGCGATAGAAGCAGAAAACTTAAAAGTACAAACCGAGTTGAAGTTTTTAAAAACACAACTGGATCCGCATTTTATACAAAACACATTTCAGGTATTAGCCAATAAACTACAAAGTCAGAATACCGATGAAGCCATCAACGTATTAAAAACCGTAAGTAATTATTTAAGGGGAGTATTAAGCCAAAGTGATAAACAATTGGTAACCTTAGAGGAGGAATTGGAATTTACTGAACAGTATCTAAACTTAACCAGAAGCCTAGCCAAACAGCCCTTTACTTTTTCAATAAATATAGCTGATGATGCTGATACGTTCGGGACCATCCTACCAGTAATGTTATTGCAGCCAATTGTAGAAAATAGTGTAAAACATGGGTTTGCAAATGGCACGTTATCAGGGGGCAAAATAACGGTAGATGTAAAAAATAGTAATGATTGTATTATAATTTTAATAGGAGATAATGGTCAGGGAGGCAATTGTCAAAATAAGGCGTCGGGGAATTCGAAAGGAATTCAACTAACACAAGAAAGATTGAATTTAATATATAATAAGGCTAACAATAAACCAATAGTTCAAAGTATGTTTAACCAAGATGGGTTTAGTTATGCAACAAAAATATCTTTGCCACTAATTTTGAGTTAAAAAAGCGAAATTTTAAATGAACTTGTACTATTTCATCTTCAATTTGGGTTAACTGATAAACAAATAATAAATTTAAATAACCATTGGTTATCATTTTTAGGTCTTTTATAAACTACAATTAATCATTTGTTCTAAAAAATATTTGATTTTAACATCCAGCAGTATATTTAAAATAAATAGTGATAGCTTTATCAGGCAAAATGTATTCCACTGGTAAAACATTAAAGTTTACATTTTAACACACAAAACTCAGGATGTCAGAAATAATAAAAATTATTCACGTAGATGATGATGAGCAAACTGTAAAGAATTTCAAGAACCTTTACGCTAGTGTAAACAATACCATTTATGTAAATGGTTTTAATTGTGCAAAGACTGCATTAGAATGGTTGAGCGTGAATAGAGTTGACTTGGTTTTTTCAGATATTGAAATGCAGCCCAACGACGGATTTTGGTTGGCACAGCAAATAGCTTCATTAGGTATTCCCTTCGTTTTTGTAACATCACATACTGACTATATGCAAAAAGCTTTTGAAGCTTGTACTTTGCAATATTTAGTAAAACCCTTTGTGACAAGCGATATAGAAGCAGTGGTAGAGCGCTATCGAAAATTTAAAACGATGTTTGTTAACGATCAACTACCTACCAAAATGGAGGAGCTGATGCATAATTACATTAATATTCAATCGTATCCTAAACGGGTATTTATAAACAACAATCACAAGACTAATATTTTAAATTTAAGTGACGTGCTGTATTTTTCAGCATCAGGCCCATACACCAATTTTTTTACAACTGATGGAACCAAATACGTTTCCAGTAAGCTTTTAAAAATATATGTTGATGCATTGCAAAAACATCCTGATTTTGTAAGAATACACCGGTCTAATATGGTAAATAAAAATTTTGTAAAAGCCGTATTGCGAGATAAACATCGTATAAATGTTCTTATGACAAACGGCGATGAGTTAGAAATATCACCACAAAAGAGGGAGGAAATTTACGATTTGCTGGGGAGGTAAAAATTGGGCATTTGATGTCAAAATGTTTTTTTCATTTTAAGTATAATTTTTCCAGATATCTAATGGGATAACAAGCGCAATGGTATAACAACAATTTAATTTGTTGTTTAAATTATAAGTGATATAAAAATGTATTTGATAGTGGGATTGGAAATGTAGATAGTTTCCGAAGCCAGGTAGATTGTTCCTGAATTAATTATTTGACATTTGCTTCTTTAAAATCTGATGGATTAAGCGAAGTGATGTTTTTGAAAAATTTACTGAAATGGCTGGCATCTTCAAAGCCCAGTTCATCAGCAATTTCTTTAACAGATTTATCGGTATAATAAAATAATCGCTTGGCCTCTGTTATAATTCTTTCATGAATTACCTGTAACGGCGTTTTCTTAAAATACAAGGAAAAAAAATTTGAAATAGTCTTGGGTGATTTATTCAATTGCCCGGCATAAAACTGCACCTGCCGTTCTTTTCTAAAATGGATTTCTACCAATAAATTGTATTGCCTTATTAAATGAAACCGATGATCAATTACTTCAGATTTTACATATTGCTTTTTTGCAATTCTTGTTAATTTAATGATTAGCCGTACCAGCAGCATCCGCAGCATCTCGCCTTTAATATCTTCTTCGGATTGAAATTCTTCTTCAAATAAATCAATGAGCCGATACAGTTTATCCAAATGCTCCTGGTCTAAATCAATAAACATAATGGGCGAAGGGCCAAAAAATAGAAACCCAACACAGCCTACTTCTGCATCATGATTTAAAATACAGTAAAACTCCCGGTTAAACTGCCATGCAAAAATATCTTCGGGTCTCTCAAAAGAAAAAGACTGGTTCATCATTATGGGCAGCACCGTGTTTTTTGCAAATTCATACTTCACATTATCTACTGTAATAAATTGGGTATTTCCCGTATTGAGAGCAAACGTATGAAATGTAAAACCCTGCTTTTGCTGAAAATAATTTTGCTCAAAAACAGGATTGTTTTGTAAGAACCGTATTTTTCCCAATCCGTCTTTATTGGTAAATAAATATTCCATAAAAAATCTAAAGTTATACTTTGGTTTTAGATTCGTAAATACATCTTTAAATCTGAAAGAAATACTTTTCGATATTATGAATATAGTGAAATGATACCTGATATTACCTAATCTTTATTATTTGCAGGCCTATAAATTTGAGTATTTTGGGAAGCGCAAATTAAACTGGTATTAATATAAATGCGTTTCAAATATGTTCAAACACTTATATTACAGCTGGCTTTTTAAAGTTGTAGCTGCTAATTTGTAAACGATAATAGATAATTTTATCTGTACGTTCAGGCTGCCGCCGGGGATGAATTATAAAAGTGGTATTTCTGGCAGCTGCCTAAAACATTTATCCTGCTGGCTTTTTGCATAACAAAACTGCGTATTCCAACTATTCTTAATGGCACAAATTAAAAATGCAATCACCAGCATTAGCCAATTATTGCATTATTATTAAAGTAAGCCTGTCTGTGGCCAAGAGATTTAAAAAAGCATTTATTTAATAGTACTTTCTGCGGCTGCAATTACTTTACCATCATCATTTTGTAAAAAGGCAACCACTTTATAATCTGCAGCAATAAAATCTTTTGCAGGCGGTACTGTAAATACAATTTCTTTTTTTGTGGCTCCGGCTATCGATTTTTTAATATTCGTAACAATGTTTGTATGTTGTAAAAACCGTCCCCCATTTTCTCCATTGGCCACCTGGCTTGAACCTGACAATTGCACCAATGCAATATTAAGAGCAGCTCTTTCATTGTCACCAACCTTATAGCCTACAGCAATTTCATTATTCTTTGCTGTTGCTGTAATTTGTATGGGTGATTTATACACAGCACTAACTGTATTATTGATGGTGCTATACAATTGCTTTTCATCTGAACCAACAAATTCAGTTTTTCCATTTACCACAATTTGCGGTGTGTAAACGCCCTCGTTATTAAAGTAAGCAGCGTACTGCTGCTGCCTGTTTGTAAATTCAACCTTACTGAATTTATCTTTCCACCCCAGCTTGTTCCAGTAATCTACATGATAAGACAGAATGAAAACATTTTCCTTCTTTTCCTTTGCCAGTTTGTTTACCAGTTCATCTGCAGGTGGACAACTGGAGCAACCTTCTGAAGTAAATAATTCCACCAATGCAAAACCTGCAGCTTCGTTCGTTGCTGAGAGATTTTTTGCAACTGCTGAACTTTTTTTGTTACTCGTAGTTTTAGTTAGCGCATTCATGCCAAATAAAAATATAAATAGTGCAACTGCTGCCCCTGTTGTTAATATTAGCTTTTTCATAATAAATTTATTTTAAATAAGCACAGTAACCATACCTGTGGGGCATGGTTAAATGTGTTTTATGGTTCTTCATGTGAACACTTTGTTCCTGCTGCAATTATTCTTTATCTTTTATCGAAATCCAATTTTTATCAGCTTTTTTTATCAGTGCATCCTGTTGTTTGGTCCATTCTTTTTTTACATCCGCATTGTAATTAAAATACAGTTTATCGTTTGTAATTGTCCAGGTATCAGTTTCTGTGGGGGCTTTATGGTTTTCTGCTGTACCATAAGCGCAGTAACCGCCATACTGTGGTGCATATTTTTCCGGGTTCTCTTTAAATGCATTCAGGTTGTCTTTCGTAGAAAATAACCAGGTAGCTTCTTTCCATTTGTAAGCATATACTTTACTTCCTTTTACCGCTTTGCTTTCTGTAAAAAATGCCACAGGATCGTATCCTTTTATTGCATTGCCTTTGGTAATAAATACTTCAGATTTTTGTGCCGTTGCGGCGAATGTTATACAAAACACTGCTACCACAATTATAAATACTTTTTTCATTCTCATTTTATTTTTTTAATTGATCAGGTGACTTTAATGATAGAATTTTGCCCAGCTTGCATCAGCTTTTGCTTTAAGTGCAGCTTCCTCTTTGTTCCATTTTGGAAGTGTATTATTCGCCCATGAATGATAGAATAAGTATAGCTTGCCATCCTTAATTTTAAAAGTCTCAGGATCCACTTCAACTTTTTCACTGTTTGCACCCATAGCATAAGCACACCAGCCACCATACTGAGGTTCATACTTTGCAGCATTGGCTTTAAACAGTTCTTTGTTTTGTGCATTGGAGAAATTATAGATAATCCCCTGGTCTTGAACAGCAAGGTCTTTGCTACCTTTAACAGCTTTACCTGTGGTGAAATACGCTACAGGATCATATCCTTCAATGGCTAGTCCCGATTTTGAAATATTGTATTCTTTTTTACGCAAATCTCCCTGTGCGTTTGCGCTTGTAAAAGCTGCCAGAAATAAAGCTGCCAATAATGTTTTAGTAAATATTTTTTTCATTTCCTTAATTTTGACTTTGCTAATTTGCTTTAATAGTTATACGCAGGCTACCTCGCTTACTTACAAAAAATGAAAAAAGTTTCTTCATTAAATTTGTATTAATCTTATCCCTTGCAAAATCAGTAGGATAGCCGCTCTACCTCGACAAACTTTTCTTTCGTAGCGTAAATTTCCGGCTTTATTTGAATGTTGATACTGTTAGGAACGATAATTGGAACTACTATTTAAGGTTCTATATCTAACAAATTAAAATGATGTTTAAGTGAACGCTTGGCATAGCAGAAGTAGAGAAAGTAATAAATAGCAAATAGCTTTTTGTGCAGTTTTTTTAACTGTTTTAGTTAAGGGAAATATCCAGCACTTTCATTTAAGGCCATAACTAATTTTCGTTTGCGAAAAAATACCTAATCCTGTCATTTTATTAAGCGATGCAGGGATAAATAAATACTCCGAATTCGTTTCCAGTAGTATTTTAACAGCACCATAAATAGCTTTTTTCTATGCCTTTCAGTAAGCGATGTTACAATTTTATATTTCTTAATCGCAGTGCATTTGCAATCACTGAAACTGAACTGAAACTCATGGCTAAGGCAGCAATCATGGGAGAAAGTAACAGTCCGAAGAACGGGTACAAAACACCAGCAGCAATGGGGATTCCCAACGCATTATACCCAAGTGCAAAAAACAGGTTTTGC
>JBBQEA010000012.1:0-39068 GCA_038320245.1 Chitinophagales bacterium
TTCGTTGATTGTTGCATTAACTTTAACTCCTTATCTCGGTTACATTTTTCTTCAGGAAAAAGAAAAGAAAGGAAAAGATAAACATGCTGTTGGTTTAGAACAATCCCGTATTTATAAAATTTACAAATCAGTAATTTTTCCGATGCTGGAAACAAGGTGGAAGCGCTGGACCTTTATCATTGGCGTGGTGGTAGTTTTGTTGGGTTCATTGCTGTTGTTTTACACAAAATCAGTGGCCGTAAAAATGTTGCCGTTTGATAACAAAAATGAGTTTCAGGTAATTATAGATATGCCCGAAGGAACTACGTTGGAAAACACAGCAGTGGTAACAAAAGAAATCTCCACTTACATTGCTCAACAACATTTAGTAACCAATTACCAGGGTTATGTAGGCACAGCCGGACCAATTAGTTTTAATGGTTTGGTAAGGCACTATGATATGCGCTGTGGCGATAATGTAGCAGACATACAGGTAAATCTGCTGAGTAAAGAGGAGCGTAAAATTCAGAGCCATGATATAGTAAAAAACATGCGGTCCGGCATACAGGCTATTGCCAAAAAATACCATGCTAATGTAAAGCTGGTAGAAGTTCCACCAGGACCACCGGTACTTTCAACCATTGTTGCAGAAGTATATGGGCCGGATTATGACCAGCAGATTGCTATGGCCAGCCAAGTTAAAAAAATCATTGATTCTACAGCCGATGTAGTGGATGTAGATTGGATGGTGGAAGACAACCAACAGCAATATCATTTTGAAGTAGACAAAGAAAAAGCCATGCGGTATGGCATTGCGCCAGCACAGGTAGTTGCTACTATGAATGCTGCTTTATCCGGACAAAATGTGGGCGTGTTACATACGCCGGCTTCTTTCAGTCAGGAGAATATTGTATTACAACTGGCAGATGCAGATAAGCCCGGCATTGATGGCTTATTGAATGTAAAAATTATCGGGCAGCAGGGAAATGCAATACCTGTCGGCGACCTTGTTCAGGTAACCAGTGGCTTTAAAGAGAAAAGCATTTTCCGGAAAAATCAAAAAAGAGTCGTGTATGTTTTATCGGATATGGCGGGCAAACTGGAGAGTCCTTTTTATGCCATGAGCAAGGTATCGGATCAATTAAAAAATGTACAGCTCCCCAAAGGTTATACCTTGGCTGAAGAGTACAGCAAGCAACCTGCAACAGAAGATAATTTTACGTTGAAATGGGATGGAGAATGGCAGATTACTTATGAAGTATTCAGGGACTTAGGCATCGCCTTCATAGTAGCCATCATCATCATTTACATGCTGATAGTAGCCTGGTTTCAAAACTTCACCGTACCTATTGTAATGCTTGCTGCCATTCCTTTATCGCTCATTGGTATATTGCTAGGCCACTGGATAATGGGTGCTTATTTCAGCGCCACTTCTATGATTGGTTTTATTGCGCTTGCAGGTGTAATGGTGCGGAACTCTTTGTTGCTGATTGACTTTATTGATATCAGGCTTAAAGACGGTGTTCCATTAAAGCAAGCCATTTTAGAAGCAGGGGCTGTACGCACCACGCCCATCCTGTTAACAGCAGGTGCGGTTGTGCTGGGCGCTATAGTTATTTTGTTTGATCCCATCTTTCAGGGACTGGCTATTTCTTTAATGGGCGGTACCATTACCTCCACTTTTTTAACGCTGCTGGTAGTGCCGTTGCTGTATTACAAAATGATGCGGAATAAGGTAAAAAAACAAACCGATTCAGATACAGCTAATAACTCTTAAAACAGATAATATGAAACTTTTTATAGTAACCTGCGTAAAAGAATACCAGGAAACAGTAGCAACAATTTTTACTAAAGCCAGCATCCATGTATTTAGTGCATCAGACACCATTGGGTTTAAAGACAACAACGGAGAAAACCTGCTGGATGAATGGTTTGCAGCAGGCAAGGAGCGTTTTGATTCCATCGTATTGTTCAGCTTTACCACAGATGCAAATGCTGATTTAGCGCTGAAACTAATTGTGGAACACAATGTGAGCAATACTTCTCAATTCCCCATCCGGGCATTTATTGTTCCGGTAGAAAAATCAAGTTATTAATCTTTAAAAAAAATAAAATGAGAGAAAGAATTGTAAGAGCCGTTGCCGGCACATTTATTTTAATAAGCATGCTGCTGGCTGTATACGTTAACATTCACTGGCTTTGGCTGGCAGTGTTTGTGGGAGTAAATTTGCTGCAGTCTTCACTTACAAAGTTTTGTCCGCTGGAGAAAATTTTAGATGCAGTTGGAGTGGGAGCAAATAAAAATGATTAATACCTGCAGTTAAAAATTATCAAATAAAGGCGCCAATAAAATGGCGGCTTTATTTGTGGTGGCTAAAACTTATATCTACCCTTACTTTTTACGTAGGGAATAATCAACAGTATATTATTAAGTTCAATTAAGGAAAAAAAAGTTCTTTAACAAGGATGTAAATTCCCATCAGCAACACAAACCAACCAAAGGCTTTTTTGAGCTTTTCCCCATTAATTTTTTTTGATAAAAATCCTCCAACAAAAACCCCTGCAATTGCTATTAAAGTAATAATAATTAAAAACTTCCAATCAATTACAAAGTGGCCAATATCGCCGGTAAATCCAATTAAAGAATTGAGAGCAATAATTAACAGGGAAGTTCCAATGGCTTTTTTCATGGGTATTTTAATCAGCAATACCAGGGCTGGTATTAACAAAAACCCACCGCCGGCGCCCAAAAACCCTGTTACCAAACCAATAGCAATTCCATATAACAATAGCTTGAAAAATTTTACAGGTGCGTAGGCAGTAACTTCTGCTGACCCAGCTTCTTCACCATTGTTTTTTATCATGGCGATAGAAGCCAGTAACATCAAAACTGCAAACAAAATCATGGTAGCCAATTCCTGCGTTACGTGAAAATGAGCAGTTGAAAAAAGTATCCGGGGTATTAAAGGCATCAATATTTTTCGGGTAATAAATACGGTGGTAATAGACGATATACCAAAAAGCAGTGCAATTTTAATATCCACCCAACCACTGCGATAATTATTGTAAGCCCCAACCAACGAGGTAGAACCCACAATAAACAAGGAATAGGATGTAGCCAACACCGGATTAACGCCCAATATATACACCAGAATGGGTACGGTTAAAATAGAACCTCCACCACCAATTAACCCCAATGATATACCAACAACTGCTGCCAGCAAATAACCTGCTATTTCCATAAATAAGTGATTTTAAACCATGCAAAGCTGTTATAAACTGCGGGCTATTACGGTATCAAAGGTTACACTACTGCATTATGAATAAGATCATTTTTCTTTCAATTATTTTGATAGTTAAAACCCAACTTTTATATAACTCCAGCCCTGCTCCTGCTTCATAATTATTTCGCCAACGCCCATCGGTACAAATCCGGCTTCTGCAATAATGGAATCTTTAGGAATTTTCCTTTCTCTTATAGTATTCTCACAACCTACAAATACAATTCCCTTATTTTTAAACTCAGTAATTTTTTGTTGCTGCGTAGTTTTTGAAATCATGAGCATTTCAATGCCGGCACCATGTGCCACCACTTCTATCTGCACATTATCTCCCCAGCCTGCTTTAAGATTTTTGAGGTTGTTCATCAATCCTTTCCATACCAAGGTATCGTTGCTGGTTAGTTGTATCACTACAAAGTGTTTTCCATTTTTTACTTCGGCAGCTACCCCGTCTACTTCAGGTTTTGTTGTTGACAATGTTTGGGCAAAAGCCCCACATATCAACAGAGTCATCGTAGCAGTAAGAATAAATTTTTTCATTTTTATATTTTAAAGCGTTATTAACTAAACTGGTAATCTACACCCGTTACCTGCGTCAGCAACATTTGTGATGCATCTAATATTTTTGCTGCCATCTGCGGTGCAGGTGTTACTGGTGAATGTACGGCAAGGTATTCAAAGAGCACCGAATGCAATGTAAACAGCGTATTCTTTGCATTTAACACACCCTTTATACGGCACAACATATCAGCGGGATCACCATCCCTTTCGCAGGCACAGATATTATATTTTTTATTTTCGTGCAATGGGCTACCCCCAATAGATACTGTTTGCACTCTTTTACCTTTTTCGCCAAACGCATTAAAACTCATTTCCATTCCTTTAAATTTTACCAGCCAGCCACCAAAACGTTCTGCCGCATTTGCAGCAAATACATTGTTCAATTCCTTTTCCAGCCAACTCATTAATTGTGCGCCTGTAACCGTTCCCGTTCTTATAATACTATCTACAGGAAGCATATCAAAAACAAAACCTTCGGTTATGGGGATATTACCTGTGTGATCTATTGTAGTTTGCGGGGGGCAAAACCGGAACCCATTTGAGAGTACTACATCCACCTCTTTTAACTTCCAATCAATTGCATTTAATATCAATGTATCTATAGGATTTTCAACCACAAAATATCGATAGAGGGGAATGGTACTGTAACCAACAATCTTGTTGATGGATTTACTAAATGGTAGTTCACTCTTTTTAATTAATGCAGTAACAGCAGCATCAGCCTTATACTTTGAAGCGGTGATTTCCACCAACTCATATTCATCTTGTATTACTTTACCATGTTGTATGGTAAGGTTTAATTTACCAACAAAAGAACCAAATGCACCAGGCTCAACCACTTTGGAATATTTGCAAACAATCGGTTTTCTCACACGTTCATGTGTATCGCCACCCAATATATAATCTACGCCTTCGCATTCCGGTAAATTGGCCAAATAAATTTGTTGGGATAATCCCAAATGTGCAACCATCAGTACAAAAACGCATTGCTCCTGGTTACGCAACACATCTACATAATGCGCAAGGTTTTCTTCCGGCTTGCTGTAAATAATTCCTTTACTGTAATTGGGCGACTGTCGAATGGGAACCAGTGGATCTGTATAACCTACAAATCCAATCTTTACGCCTTTTACCGTCCAGGTATGATATGGTTGAAAAATAAGTTCACCTTTTTTACCTTCTCCCCCATCGTGATACATATTGGCACAAACCTTTGGTGCATTTAAAGAACCCAGCAAAGTTTGCATCGCCTTCTTATAGTAAATCACTTCCCAGTTACCCGGCAGATAGAGATCATATCCCAATTGATTCAGGATAGGAACCATTGCCTTCCCGGTAGTGTTAACCGATAATTCGCTCCCCTGAAACATATCGCCGGTATCCACAACAAAAGTATCGGGGTTCTGTTTTCTTTCACTGGCAAAGTAGGTAGCCAAATGAGCATAGCCACCGGTTTTACGAAAAACAGTTTTATTGTTTTCCCGGAATAATTCATCATGTGGATGTACCTGGCAATGCACATCGGTGGTTTGCAAAATGGAGATGGAAAATGGTTTATCCTCCAAGGCTGCACCTGTTACATTACCTGCTGAAATTATTTGCGCTGTAGTCACCAATGGAGTAGCACTAACAAGCGCAGCACCTGCACCAATATTACTTAATTGCTTTATAAAGTTTCGCCTGTTATTATTCATAAGATAAAAATGTACTTGCACAAATAATTTAGTTCTCACATTCCGTTTTTCTTTATTTTCTTTCTGCTATTTCCCATTTTTCGAGATCGCCACAATTGGCTGATAAGGCCCGTATTTATGTTGTTGCTCGGTAAATTTATCAGCGTAAGGTCCAAATGGATGGTCAACTGGTTTTTTAGATTTATCAGGCCAATCCCTGGGTTTATTAATATGTGGCCTTGGCTGTGTATTTACGAAAGCTGCAACATCCCATGCCTCTTCATCTGTCAACTGCGGATTTAAATAGGTTGTTCCCTGTGGCATATTATACTTTATGTATTTGGCAAAAGTAATTATGCGGTATAAACCTGCGCCATCATTGTAACTGCTGTTGCCCCACAAAGCCGGATAGGTAAATTCAGTTTTATCCGCATTTAAAATACCCTCCCCATTTGCCTGATGACAGCTCTGGCATTTGGCTGTAAAAATAACTATACCTTTTTCGGGATCGGCGGCACGGTCTAAATATGCCAGGTCATTAAACCCTGAGCCAGCAGCCTTTTTACCCTTCTCCACATTAGCACCCAGGAAATTAATATAAGCAACGATGGCTTGCATTGCTGCACCGGCAGTATCAATTGCCTTGCCGTTTAAGCTTCTTTCAAAACAATCATTTACCCTTTTGTAAACATTTTCTACTGCACCACTTCTTGCCCTGAATTTTGGAAACAGCGATGCAACAGATCCGTAGTTATTACCAAACACCGCAGTGCCTGCCTGCAAATGGCAGTTCTGGCAATTTAAGCCATTGCTGATTTTTAATAAAGACCCGTTGGGGCCAAAATATCTTGAAGTATGGGCAATCAATTCCTTGCCGTAAAGTACCTGTTGTTTTTGTTTTGCATCTTTAATGCTGCTGATATCCGGGGCAATCCAATAAGCAACAGTATTGTTGCCTGGTTTAGCTTTTGGTACAGTTGCATCCGCAGTTTTTTTATTGGGTGAATCAGGCTGGTTATCGAAATAAATAAAAAAAGGAATTGCAATAAGCCCGGCAATTAACACTGCAGTTACCAGTACTGGCTTATTGATAACTGCAAGTTGTGCCGCTGATCTCTTTTTCTGCTCATTTTGCAAAGACATAATGAAACCGTGGTTTATTATTTACGTGGCAATGTATTATTCGGGTATCAATTTTAAACAATATACCGAGAATAATAAAATTAAATAAACATAACCAATTAAAAGATTAAAGGGATATTGGTTGTGATAATGCTGCAAACCCTAATAAGTATAACCTGCAAATCCATGGCCTTGCTGATGCTCTATTTTTTTACCCCACAGGTATTCATGCCTATCAATGTATACAACGGACAAAAACTTACCAGGCTTGTTGCAACAAATACGCCGGCAAGTACCAGTAAAATTACTCCTACCGTACCGGAAATGATATTAGTAAAATATAAAACGGCCACAACAGCGGCTAATAATATACGTACAATACGATCTGTATTACCCATGTTTTTTTTCATAATAAATTAATTTAGAATAGCAAGTTAGTGCTTCTAAACACTTTGGCTTGTAACTTTTGATACAATCCATCATCTGCAAAAAATAATAAAAACTCATTGAATAGCTACTTTAAGCAACCAACAGCAGTTTTAATAGAAACACCAAAATACCTGCAGCAAATCCTATTAATGCCAATCCCCCAATTTTTTTCATGTACCAAATAAAATCAATTTGCTCTATGCCCATTACAGCAACACCTGCTGCAGTTCCAATAATTAATGCACTGCCACCGGTACCCGTAGTTAATGCTAAAAATTCCCAAAAAGGATGATCAGCAGGATAGGTTGTTAAGTCATACATACCCTGCGACGCAGCCACCAGTGGCACATTATCTACAATAGCAGAAAGCAAACCAAGTGCTATACCAATTAAATAATCATTTTTTAGTGTTCTGCTAAGTACAGCTGCCAATGTTTTAAGCATACCAAAAGATTGCAAGGCTGCTACAGCCAGTAATATTCCCAGAAAGAATAAAATACTCGGTGCATCTACTCTTTGCAATGCTTTTGCCACTGTAAATTTTTCTGCATATCCGGCAGCTTTATCTTTATGTAAAAAGGTTGTAATCACCCACATTAGTCCCAGTGCCAGCAGCATACCCATAAATGGGGGCAGATGAGTAAGCATTTTAAATAGTGGAACAAAAAGTAAGAAACCAAGCCCCGTAAAAAGAATAATACGGCCATCTTTTTTTTCAATAGCTGTACATGCTGATATTGGTATGGATTGTATTTTTTTACCCCGGAAACGATAAGAAATAATTAATGCCGGAATGATACAGACAACCAAACTCGGTAAAATCAATTGCTTAATAATATTCAACGCAGTTATTTGTCCACCAATCCAAAGCATAGTAGTTGTTACATCACCCAATGGTGACCATACGCCACCTGCATTGGCAGCTATTACAATCATTCCTGCAAACCAAAGCCTGTCTTCTCTTTCACTTAATATTTTGGAACATAAAGAGGTCATTACGATGGCTGTAGTTAAATTATCGAGCAGGGAAGAAAGAAAAAAAGTGATAGCTGTAATAATCAGCAAAAGTATTTGTGTGCTGGTGGTAGCTATTTTTTGTGTGATAATATCAAACCCATTATGAGAGTCTATTAAAGCAACAATCGTCATGGCGCCCAATAAAAAAAATAATATAGAGGCGATATCTCCTAAATGATTCAACAGTGCTTCTCCCACCTCTTTGGGAGCCTCCGAATTAACTATATAAATTGTCCAGCAAAGGACGCCGGTAATAAGTGCAGTTGCTGCTTTATTAATTTTCAGGATATGTTCAAGTGCTATCACCGTGTAGCCTAAAATAAAGATGAGTAGTATAATTATTGCAGCCATAATTGATTGTTGTTGAAAAATTATTGTTAGGTTTTACGGACTTTACATCATCCTGATAATGGTTGCGTAATTGATGTAAGCTTAACAAATACGATTCATCCAAAGATAATATTTACTGAGGTTGGCAATTCACGCTCACACGATTTTTGCCATTGTCTTTAATTTTACTTCCACTTTAAATCATTGATTTTAAGCGTTCATTTTAAGGGTATCTTTTAAATGAAATATGAATCCATATAAATTATACCCTTACTTTTGTGGCTGATTGAAAAAAGCTATTACCATATTTTTTCTGACGCTCTACCTGTTTTCTGTAACAGAAGCAAGGCAATTACTTAAGTTACCAGTTGTATTTCAGCATTTCGCAGAACATCAACAAGAAGACAAAAACATCGGTTTTTTTAATTTTTTATGCATTCACTATTTGCATGGAAGTCCCATGGACAAAGACCATGACCGTGATATGCAGTTGCCTTTTAAAACATCGTCGGAGTTTGCTTTATCAGTAGTTCCTGTGTTAGCAGCCGATGTTGAAACAACTTTTTTATCTCCCCTTGTGTTTATTATTTCCAACGATTTTGAACATACCAACGACTCCTTTATTTCTTCGGAGTTTGGCTGTAATATTTTTCAGCCTCCCCGGGTTTAAGCCATCGCTTCTTTTTATCTTATAAGTTAATGGGTGCGTTAACCAGTTAAATCGCTGTGCTTTTAACCCGCTGCAACAATTGCAAAAAAACCTTGTTTGGTAATACATTAAAAGATGTATGTAATTGTTTAGGTATAGGTTTAAAACGCAGGTTTAAAACAATAATTACTTCAAATAATAAGCGAACCATTGGTTGCTATAGTTTATTTTTTTTTAGTGCAATACATCCCAATAACAATACCCTTCCGGATAATATCCGCCAGGTTAATTTCAATATTTAATTACGCAATTTAAATTATGCTACAACATATTATCCGCTTTAGTGTACGGAACAAATTGATCATCGGGTTATTTACGCTGGCATTGGTATTGTTTGGTGTGTATTCTGCCTCCCAATTACCTATTGATGCAGTGCCGGATATTACCAATAACCAGGTACAGGTAATAACCATTTCACCTTCGCTTGCTGCTCCGGAAATTGAACGGTTGATTACGTTTCCCATTGAACAGGCCAATTCAAATATTCCGGGCATCATCGAAATCCGTTCCTTTTCAAGATTTGGACTATCGTTGGTTACCATCGTTTTTAATGATGCAACAGATGTTTACTGGGCAAGGCAGCAGGTATCGGAACGGCTGCAACAGGTACGAACACAAATTCCACCCGATGCTGGAAACCCTGAAATGGCGCCTGTTACAACCGGCCTTGGTGAAATTTTTCAATATGCTGTTCGACCCAAAAAAGGCTACGAACAAAAATATACTGCCGTGGAACTAAGAACCATTCAGGATTGGGTAGTCCGCAGGCAACTGCTGGGCACTCCGGGTGTGGCAGATGTTAGCAGTTTTGGCGGTTACCTAAAACAATATGAAGTAGCAGTTAATCCATCCAGACTGCAAAGCCTTCAGGTAACCATTGGCGATGTTTTTACAGCGCTGCAACAAAACAACCAGAACACGGGTGGATCTTACATTGAAAAAGGGCCCAACATTTTATTCATCCGCAGCGAAGGACTGGCAGGAACCCTGGAAGATATCTCGAAAATTATTGTGAAAAATACTGCTACAGGAATGCCTGTTTTGGTGAAAGATATTGCCGAAGTAAGAATTGGCCATGCCAACAGATATGGCGCTATGTGTTTTAATGACGAGGGTGAAGTTGCAGGTGCAGTGGTGATGATGCTGAAGGGGCAAAACTCATCCAAGGTAATTAAAGCCGTAAAAGAACGCATTGCACAAATTGAAAAAAATTTACCCGAAGGCGTAAAAATTGAGCCCTTCCTCGATAGGACAAAAATGGTGAACAATGCCATCAGCACAGTAGAAAAAAACCTGCTGGAAGGTGCCCTCATTGTAATATTCATCCTGGTACTTTTTTTAGGCAATGTAAGGGCCGGATTAATTGTAGCATCTGTCATTCCTCTGGCAATGCTCTTTGCAATAATACTAATGAATTTATTTGGTGTAAGTGGCAACCTGATGAGCCTGGGCGCACTGGATTTTGGTTTAATAATAGATGGGGCAGTTATTATTGTAGAGGCCGTAATGCATCGGCTTTATTATCATAAAAATGCAGCAGTAACTCAGGTACTGGCGCAGGAAACCATGAACAAAACAGTTGAAGATTCAGCGGGCAAAATGATGGGATCTGCAGTGTTTGGGCAAATCATTATCCTCATTGTTTACCTGCCCATATTATCGTTGGTAGGTATAGAAGGAAAGATGTTTAAACCCATGGCACAAACAGTTTCATTTGCGTTGATTGGTGCCTTTATTTTATCGCTTACCTATGTACCAATGATTGCTTCTCTGGCATTGAGTAAAAAAATAAAACACCAAGCCACCTGGGCTGATAAGATGATGGAATGGCTGCAAAAAAAATACCAGCCGGCTTTATTAAGTGCATTAAAATATCCCAAAACGATTGTATCAATTTCGGTAGGCTTGTTTATAGCCGCAATGATTGTGATGGGCTTTATGGGTGGTGAGTTTATACCCAAATTAGAAGAAGGGGATTTTGCCGTTGATACCAGAGTACTTACAGGCAGTTCCCTAACCACTACCATTGATGCCACTCAAAAAACGGCAGGTATCTTGTTAAAGAATTTTCCTGAAGTAGAGAAAGTAGTTAGCAAAATAGGAAGCGGTGAAATTCCCACGGATCCTATGCCGGTAGATGCGGCAGATATGATGGTAATTTTAAAAGATAAAAAAGAATGGACATCAGCCAAAACATTTGATGAACTAGCCAACAAAATGAGCCTTGCATTGCAACAGGTACCCGGTATCACCGCCGGCTTTCAATACCCGGTGCAAATGCGATTTAACGAACTAATGACCGGCGCAAGACAGGATGTAGTATGTAAAATATTTGGCGAAGATCTTGATACACTTGCTGCCTACTCCAAAAAACTGGGTGATATAATTTCAACAGTAAAAGGCGCCAAGGATCTGTATGTAGAAACCGTCACCGGGTTACCCCAAATTGTTATTCATTACAACCGGGATGCTATTGCTTTATTCAGGCTAACCATTGGCGATGTAAACAAAATTGTACGCACAGCTTTTGCAGGTGAAAGTGCCGGTATGATTTATGAAAATGAGCGCCGGTTCGATCTCGTTGTCCGCATCCAATCTAACTTGAGAAAAGATTTACCAGACGTACAAAACCTGCTGATACCAACGCCTTCCGGCGCACAGGTTCCGCTTAACCAACTGGCAACTGTAGAAATAAAAGAGGGTCCCAACCAGATACAGCGGGAAGATGCCAGGCGAAGAATTATTGTAGGATTTAATGTACGGGGCGTAGATGTACAAACGATAGTAAAAGAATTGCAAATGAAAGTAGATCAACAAATAAAATTCCCACCAGGATATTATGTAAAATACGGTGGGCAGTTTCAAAATTTAGTGGAAGCCAAAGCAAGGTTATCAGTAGCCGTTCCATTGGCATTATTGCTAATACTGCTGATGCTTTATTTTGCGTTTGGCTCCATGAAATATGGTCTGCTTATTTTCTCTGCCATTCCTTTATCTGCCATCGGAGGCATATTTGCGCTCATGATAAGAGGTATGCCTTTTAGTATTTCCGCAGGTGTTGGTTTTATTGCCTTATTTGGTGTGGCAGTATTAAACGGCATTGTATTGATTGCAGAATTTAACCGCCTAAAAGCAGAAGGAGTAGCAGATATAAAACACATAGTGTTGCAGGGCACAAGAATACGTTTACGCCCTGTATTAATGACTGCTGCCGTGGCTTCGCTGGGATTTTTACCTATGGCATTAAGCAATGGTGCAGGTGCAGAAGTACAGCGTCCGTTGGCAACGGTGGTAATTGGCGGATTGGTTTCGGCAACCTTGCTCACCTTGCTGGTGCTACCGGTATTATATGTATGGTTCGATAAAATGAAACCAGGGAAAAAGAAAAGGAAATATCCTGTTGCAGCAGTATCAATTTTTGTTGCATTTTGTTTTTCATCTGCAAGCTTTGCACAAACCGTTCCGGTAACAATGAAACTGGAGCAAATGATAACTGCAGGTAAACAAAAAAATCTCCATTTACAAAGTACAGCCAAACAAGCTGACTACTGGAAACAGTTGCAGGTGAGTACCTATGAATTACCCAAAACGCAGTTTATGGCTGATTATGGCAGGGTGAATAGTTTTAATAACGATAGCCGGTTCACCATTTCTCAGGGCTTTGCAATGCCGGTAATTTATAAACGCCAGGCCATGTATTACAAAGCCAACGAAGCGTTGGTACAAAATTTATTAGCGTTGAAAGAACAGGAATTAAGCAGAGAAATAAAACTTGTTTTTTATACCATGGTCGATTTGCTGGAAAGAGATAAACTGCTGAACAGCCTGGATACTTTGTACCGTAAATATGCTGCTGCAGCCGACAGCAGATTGAAGGCAGGTGAAACAAATATCCTGGAAAAAACTACTGCTGATGCACAGCTGCAGCAAATAATTTTGCAGCAACAGCAAATAGCAGCTGATATAAAAATGGAGCAACAAAAAATGCAGTACCTGCTAAACACAGATGATTTGCTGTTGCCCGATTATGCAGTTGCAAAAATGGATGACATTGCTATTGCAGATACAGCCTTGTTAAATAACCATCCTGCATTGAAATGGCTGCAACAGCAATCAGTAATTGCAATTGCGACTACCAATTTAGAAAAAAATAAACTTAGTCCGGATGTGATGGTTGGCTATACCAATCAGTCCTTTTCCGGATGGCAAAGTAAAGATGGTATTAACCAGCAGTTATTTAATGCAGGCAACAGGTTTAACAGTGTTCAGGCTGGTATTGCAATACCCATCTTCAATAAATCAACAAAGAGTAAAATAAAAGCAGCACAAATAAATGAAGCGATTGCCACACTGAATGTAACACAAAGTAAAAAGCAACTGAGCAGTGAATTAAGTGAATGGGCTGCGGCTTATGAAAAGGCAAGCGCTGCACTTAGGTATTTTGAAACAACCGGAATGCAGCAAGCAAATACAATTGCTGTTAGCGCCCAGCTTAGTTTCGAAAAAGGTGCAATCGATTACCTGCAATGGGGTTTGCTTATGAACCAGGTAATCAACATCCGCCTGGGACGTTTGGAGGCACTTAAAAGTTTTAATCAATCAGTTATTCAATTAGCTTATTATTTATCAAAATAATCAAATACATACAAATGAAACGTTTAATAATAGTATTTACAGGGCTCCTGGTTTTTACCATCAATTCCTGTTCTTCCACCACAGAAAAAAAAGCTGTGCCTGAAGATGCCCCATCCACCACATCGGTAACGCTAACTGATTTGCAAATAAAAAATGCGACAGTAGTAGTAGGCAGTTTTTCTGACCAGACCATCAACGAAACCCTTCAGTTGAATGGTACGGTAGATGTGCCTCCTCAAAATATTGTCTCTATCAGTTTTCCGCTTGGTGGCTATTTAAAATCTACCAAACTACTGCCTGGCATGCATGTTTTTAAAGGTGAAAGTATTGGAATTATTGAAGACCAGGCACTGGTACAATTACAGCAGGACTACCTGATGGCAAAGGTGAAACTTAGTTTTTCGAAGCTGGAATATGAACGCCAAAAATCCTTGAACGAAACAAAAACTGCTGCAGATAAAATCTTTCAGCAGGCGCAATCAGATTATGAAAATACCAAACTGCTGGTACTTGGGCTGGGCGAAAAACTTCGGTTAATCAACATCAATCCCGATAAACTTTCAGGCAATTCCATTTCAAGAATGGTGCGTATCCCCTCTCCCATCAATGGCTTTGTAAGTAAAGTAAATGTGAATATTGGCAAGTATGTGCAACCACAGGATGTGCTGTTTGAACTAATCAATCCAACCGATTTGCATGCAGCTTTAACTGTATTTGAAAAAGACCTGAACAAAATAAAAGAGGGACAAAAGGTGGAAATTTATTTTGTTGATGAACCTAATAAAAAATATGATGCAGAAGTGATATTGGTTACCAAAAATATTGATGAAAACAGAAGTGGTATCATCCATTGCCATTTTGAAAATCTCCCCGGCAACCTAAAGCCCGGCATGTATATCAATGCTACCATTAATCTTTCTAACAGTGTTGTAAAGGCCTTGCCGGAAGATGCAGTAGTACGTTACGAAAACAAAGAATGGGTTCTTGTTGAAAAAGGTAAGAACCAGTTTGAATCCATTCCGGTAACCACCGGAAAACGCAATAATGGATGGATAGAAATTATTTCAGCGAGTGATTCTTTGTTAAACAAACCTGTGGTTATAAAAAATGCATTTGCAGTTTTATCAGCCATGAAGAATGTGGCTGAAGACTAATTGATTTTGAATAGATTAACGGACGCTATCCTGAAAATATCTTGAATAAAGCAAGAGTGGGTTTTTAATTTGATTGGAAATGTAGGTGACCGATTGTTGGTAAATGATTTTGATAAATATACCATACCATGAGAGTTCGGTCACCTTTATTAATATGTTGGATTAGGATTTCTGATAATAGGTGACGTCTGGTTGCGGTCCTGAATTAAGTACTGAATCGTACAATTTTAATAAACAATTAATTCAATATAAATCGAATTCAATTTTATCTGACAGCAACATTTTAACTAAGGAAAAGCCAATTATCAGGTACTTTTCATTTATTGACGCCAATAAAATTTGACTAACCATTCTTAAGCAACAATTTAAGTTCCTGTGCTTTTTAGCTATCACCATCTGTAAAATAATATTCGGAATAATTATTGCACTTACAGGAAAATCCTGAAAAGTTCAATTAACAGCCTACAAGTTATTACCACACCAATGAACAAGAATATCGCTGTAACCATACTTCTGCTATGCATTTTCATATTAGGGCAGGTTATATTACATGCACAGGGGAGTATTTTAGTTGCAATTAACGGAGAGGTAATTTTTACATCAGAAGCTCCGTTGGAATTGATAAAAGCACGTTCGGATAAATTAAAGGGAGCCATCGACAGATTAAAAAAAACTTTTGCCTTTGCAGTAGAAGTACATTCCTTTAACGGCTTTCACGATGATTTACAAAGGGAACATTTCTTTGAAAATTACATGGAAACAGATAAGTATCCTACCGCATCATTCTCCGGTAAATTTATTGAGCAGGTTGATTTAAATACAAATGGAATTTATTACGTAAGGGCAAAAGGCATGTTTAATTTACATGGTGTACAAAAAGAAAAAATAATCGCCGGGACAATACTTGTGAACAATGATTATTTTGAAATTAATACCACCACCTCTATCCGGTTGGAGGATCATGATATTAAAGTGCCCAAAATAGTATATGAAAAAATAGCAGAAGTTATAAAAGTAGAAATCTCAATAAGATTTAAAAAGTAAGCAATGTCTATAAAAAAAATGTTTCAATTTTTTTTGC
This sequence comes from Chitinophagales bacterium, assembly GCA_038320245.1. Taxonomy (GTDB): domain Bacteria; phylum Bacteroidota; class Bacteroidia; order Chitinophagales; family Chitinophagaceae; genus Ferruginibacter. Next base: position 15,972 of record JBBQEA010000012.1, read on the forward strand.
TGACTTATATCTACACCATCACATGTAGTAACCTGCCTGCGCAAGCTCCCTATTTTAAAAAAATTGCTTACGATAAAGAAAAAAAAGGAGCTAAGCTGCTAAAAATATTTCAGGATAATAAAGGCTATATGTGGCTGGGTACCAATCTGGGAATTTGCAGGTACGATGGTATTCATTTTAACTATCTGGAAAAAGACAGCAACCAGGTTAGCTGCATCAGTGAGAACAATGATGGAATTGTATGGGTAGGCCATAATAATGGTGCAATCGAATATATAGAAAATGGTTCAGTCAAAAAGTTTACACCAACAGAAAGGCTACCCGGGGTAAAAATTACCGATATCCTTTTTGATAAACAAAACCGGCTTTGGTTCAGCACTTATGGAGATGGAATTTATTGCTATGAAAATAATACGCTGTATAACATTAATGCGCATGATGGCTTATCAGATAATGTTGTAAACGATCTGATACTGACAGATGACAACACGATTTGGGCTGCAACAGATATTGGCGTTTCCATTTGCTCATTTATGCATGGTAAAAAGAATATTACAATCATCAATGATAAAAATGGCCTTCCAGATAACATTGTCCGTAGTTTTAAAAAAGATAATACCGGTAATATCTGGATTGCATTGCAGGATAAAGGCGTATGCTATTATAATAAGTTAACCAGATTATTTAGCGTACCCGATCAGGTAAAGAACTGGAAATACGGACAGGTAAATGAAATATTACCGTTAAAACGAGAAGTGTTTATCGGCACAGAAGACAATGGCATTATTGAAATACATCCTGGCCTGCCAACATTAAATAAGATGCTGCCAGTTAAAAGAACAAGAATTAATTCTATACAACAATTGCTTTTAGACAAAAATGAACAGGTATGGGTTGTTGCAGATAATATACTAAGCATTGCAAATTGCAACCTCTTTCAAATTATAGAAATACCTACCGAATGGCAGGATGCTATTAAAGCCATTACAACAGATGAAACGGGCAAAATATGGTTTGCAAACCAAAAAGGTATTTTCTCTAAAGCCAATAACAATGAACCCATTAAGCAGGAAGATTTACAAAAGAAAATTGACCTGTCTGCAGTTGTATCGCTTTATGCAGACTACAACAACACTATCTGGATTGGCACCTACAATGACGGGCTATATCACTATGACCCGTTTACCAAATCACTGCTTCGATATAATAAGTTAAATGGAATTATTGATGATAATATTTTTTCAATAGCAGGCACTGGAAACGAAATATGGCTGGGCACATTGGGTGGCGCTACCAGGATGGATATCAGCAATGCAAAACCCCTGTTTACAAACTTCAGCAGGCAAAACGGACTAAGTAACAATTATATTTATAATGTTTTTATAGACGCTGAAAAAAACAAATGGTTTTCAACAGATGGAAGTGGTATCAGTAAATTTAATAACTCAGTCTTTCTAAATTACAACCACATTACAGGGCTTGAAAAAAATATTGTTTATACCAGTACCCAGGACATCTATGGAAATATTTGGTTTACAGGATTAAATTCGGGCTTGTTTCAATTTGATGGAAAAAGCGTTAAACATTACTCATTAAAAAATGGATTACAGGATAATGAAATAATGAATGCAGTAGCAGATGATAACGGTAACCTGCTATTATCCCATACCGATGGGCTTGAAATATTTAATATCAGAAAAGACCTGTTTATTTACTACGGTGCAGAAAGTGGCTTTGAAAATATCCGGCCGCAAATAAATGCCTATTGCAAAACATCCGGAAACAGCATACTGATTGGTGCTACAGATAAAATAATCCAATACTATCCAACTGATAAAATAATTACACAACTGCCACTACTGGTAATGAATGATGTGTTACTCTATTTTAAACCAATTGAATTTAAACCCAACCAGCAATTCGACTACAACGAAAATCATATTAGTTTTGACTATGCCGGCTTATGCTACATCAATCCGGAAACTGTAAACTACCAGTACCAATTAGAAGGAAACAGTAAAGACTGGATAAGCACAAGAGACCATCTTATTTCCTTTCCCAATTTACGACCCGGGCATTATACATTCAGAGTAAAATCTTCCATGAATGATAATTTCCGGTATTCGCCGGTATTAACCTACAGTTTTACCGTATTAAAACCATTTTTTAAAACCACCTGGTTTACAATAGCCGCAATTTTAGCCACCTGCTTACTTATTTATTTTTTGGTGCAGATAAAAATAAGGCTCGTAAGGTATGAGCAGGGAAAAGAAAAACAACAACTCATTACAAAGCTGGCGATGCTAAAAAATCAGCTAAACCCACATTTTTTATTCAATAGTTTTAATACACTGCTTAACATCATCGATAAGGATAAACCCATGGCGCTGGAGTACACGGAAAAGCTTTCTGATTTTTACCGGGACATGCTGCTGGTGCAGGATAAAGAAATGGTATCTGTGCAAGAGGAACTTCAGCTTTTAGAGAATTACATCTACCTGCAACAAAAAAGATTTGGAAATAATTTACAGCTGGTATTTCATATTGCCCCACAGTATCTTAAAGCAAACATTCCCCCATTAACCTTGCAGTTGCTGGCAGAAAATGCCCTGAAGCATAACAGTGTAACGGCAGAAAAAAAATTGTCCATAAAAATTGAATCGGCACAAAATTTTCTTATTGTCAGCAATAATATTAACCGGCAAGAGGTAATAAAAAAATCAACCGGAACTGGATTAAAAAATATTCAGCAACGGGTGCAGCTGCTAACCGGAGAAGCTGTAAAAATAATTGAAAGTGATACCGAATTCAACGTAATTATACCACTGAAAAAATAACTCCTATGCGGATATTAATTATAGAAGATGAACAAAATGCAATTGAAAGGCTGGAGAAAATAATCAATGAAGTGGCGCCGGAAAAAAGCGTTGTTGGAGTATGCCAGAGTATTAAACAAACCATCCAATGGCTAAATGAAAATGAATACCCAAACCTGATTTTATCCGACATTCAATTATCTGATGGATTGAGTTTTGAGATTTTTAACAGGCTTAATAAAAAAATTCCGGTAATTTTTATTAGTGCTTTTGACACTTACGCTATAGAAGCATTTAAAGCACAGGGATTGCATTATTTATTAAAGCCCGTTAAAAAGAATGAATTAAAAGAAGCGTTCGAGCGGTACAATAGCAATAACAATAAGTACAAAATAATACAGCAATACAGCAATAAAAATAAAGTAGTTTCTACGCCTTACAAGCAATACCAGGAGCGGTTTATCATTAATGTAGGCACTCAAATAAAACTGGTACACGACAATGAAATAGCATTCATATTTACTGAAAACAAGGTAGTATATCTTGTTACAGCCAATAACCAGAAATATGTGATTGATATATCTTTGGAATCTTTTGAAAGAATACTAAACCCCGCAATATTTTACCGAATTAACAGGCAGTTTATTGTACAGCTTAAATCAATTGCTAAGATGACCCCTGCAAGTAAACAGCGGATAGAATTGACTTTACAACCTGCATCATCATATGAAACCATCACCAGTTTTGAAAGAACGCCTAATTTTAAAAAATGGTTGTTGGGAGAATAGCAGAATAAAAATTAAAACCCCTTTACCCAAAACAGCGCTGTTATATAAGTAAACATATTCAGCCACTTTACTTCCATAATAATTAAGGATACTTTTACTTATATAGAACTAATTTTTAGTAAAAATGGTTTATTTATAATTGCTCTAATTCCAACCATTTAGGTAATAAAAAAAAATGATACTGAAAATCCACTAGTCAGTTTCAGTTGAATTTTATAGGATAGCCTTACTGTTCATCGCCATTTCATGACGCTTATCATTTATAGCTTTGACGATTATCATAAAATTACTTTCAATCACAAAATACCTTGCAGGTACTTTAAATAAAATGAGATTGAAATTATTACTCCAAATGTTAATTCAATAAAAGAAAAAATAATTTACCTGGATTTACAGAAAATTTTACAACAAAACTATTTTCACCTTTAAAAAAATCGATCTACAATGAAGCTAACCATACCAGTAAATTGGGAAGATGATTATTTTGAAAAAATTGATTTTTCTGAAACAGAGGAGATTTACGGCAAGCTAAATGTTGGGTTGATAGGCGGTGGCAGACCCTCCCTTACCTTACCCGAAGTAAAGAAAGAAAAAGTAAAAGAATTTGTTGATGAAGCCCATAAAAGGAATTTAAAATTTAACTACCTGCTGAATGGAACCTGCTTCGATAACCTGGAAATCACTAAAAAAGGATATCGGGATATTCGTAAAACCCTCGACTGGCTGGCCGAAATAAATGTAGATGGCATTTCAGTTTCACTGCCGATGGTGATGGAGATCATCAAAAAAAATTATCCGCAATTTTCCATTTCAGCTTCGGTACAGGTAAGGATTGATGGATTTGAAAAAGCACGGTACTGGGAAAATCTTGGAGCAGATAAAATAAACATTTCCTACGTAGACCTCAATAAAAATTTTGAGGAGATAAAAAAGATCAAGGAAAAAACAACCTGCAAAATTCAAACAATAGCCAACCTGATGTGCATGAATAAATGCCCCATGGTTACGCTGCACGCCAATTACAACGCCCATGCTTCTCAAAAAAATCATGTAAACGATAATTTTAGTTTCGACTATTATTTATTTTCCTGTGCCGAAAAACTTTTGTCCAACCCGGTTGAAATATTAAAATCTGCATTTATCAGGCCGGAAGATCTTCATTATTATGAAGAAGCCGGTGTAGATAATATTAAACTGGTAGAAAGAAGCATGACGACAGAAGCCCTTGCCAGGATTGTAGCTGCCTATACAAAAAGATCGTATGATGGCAATATGATGGATCTCATTCACGGTCTTTCCAAGTACATCATTTATAACAATGATAAATACTATTGGAAGGGACTGAAATACCTGTTACAACCATCTAAAATAAATTTGTTTAAAGCGCACAAACTGGTGAACCAATTGAATGTATTGAGAGATGAAAAAGCATTTAATGAAAGTTTCGATTTGTATATTGACAATAAAAAACTGGACGGCTTTATGAATTTTTTTCACAAAGGAAATTGCCATCGTGATTGCAATGAATGTAACTATTGCGATAAATTTGCTGAGAAGGCCGTTAGCTATCTTGTACCGATAGAAGAACACGAAAAAGCAATGGAATCATTGAGAGCAACAAAATCCATGATGATTAAAGGAGATCTTTTTTAACCCGGTTTATGCTCCTCAACAAACATAACTATACAGTGGCATGAACGAAAAAAAAAGCTGGCTTGCCTTAGGAATCATTCTGCTGATAACGATTATAAGTTTAATCCCTCTCCGTTCATTAAAGTTTGAATTTAATATCGAAAACCTGTTTCCTTCCGGTGACAGTGACCTTACTTTTTTCCAGGATTTTCAACAAAAATTTCATTCTGAAATTGATGATGAATTTATTTTTATAGGATTAAAAAACAAAAATGGAATTTTTCAACAGGACTTCCTGGTAAAAACTGACAGTCTTACAAACTTTGTAAAAAAGCTTGATCATATCAGGAAGGTTTATTCATTAACAACTTCCAATAGTATCTATTATGTAAAAAACGAAATCAATGCAAGGCCGTTGATCCACATAGCGAAGCCGGAATTATATGCGGCAGATTCTGTTTATTTATTTCAGAGTAAAGAGTATCGGGATCTGCTGGTATCCAAAGATGGAAAATCCATTGCCATTGCAGCATTCAACGACCAAAACTTAACGGATGAGCAGAAAGACTTTGTTCTGAATGCCATCCATAAAAAAATAAAGGAACTACAATTTGATGAAACACATATTACTGCTAAAATTCGGGTAGAAAGAGTTTACATCAACGAAATTGAAAAAAACCTTAAGACCTACCTTTCGCTTTCACTGCTATTTATAAGCCTGTTTCTTTACTTATTATTCCGATCTGTAAAAACCATCATTGTTCCGTTATTAATTATAGCAGTTTCAATTATTTGGACACTTTCTATTATTGCAGTAACAGGTAATAAACTTGATATTATTTCAAGCCTTTTACCTCCCATACTTGCAGCCATCTGCATGTCGGATATCATTCATCTTTCAACCCATTATATTGAAAATCTCAGAACGGGATTATCCAAAAAAGATGCGTTGAATAAAACCTACCGGGAAATTGGGCTTGCTACTTTTTATACCTGTTGCACAGTGGCTACTGGTTTTTTTACGCTAGGAATCACCAATATTATCCCCATCAGAAACTTTGGCTTTTTTGCAGGTACCGGGCTTTTTATTGCATTTGGCATTACCATGTTTTCCCTCTATGCGTTTTATTTATTTTCACCAATACCAAGGGTGGTTTACAAAAAAACTGCAGAACACCGGTGGAACAGGTTTCTGGCATTCGCATTTAAAACGGTTATAAAAAATAAATACCTGGTGCTAGGGATTTTCGCAGCAATTGTTTTGGCATCTGTACACTACATTAAGAAAATTGAAATTAACTCCAGCCTATTACAGGAGATACCAAAAAACAATCCCATTCTGGATGATTATACATTTATGGAGAGGGATTTTGCAGGCACCCGCCCTTTTGAACTTTCCTTAAAAATCAAAAATAAAAACAGCACGTTTTTAGATCTGCCGGCAATGAAACGGGTGGAAGAAATTGAACATTTTTTAAAAGATAGTTGTGGCGTTGGTTATGTTATTTCGCCCTTGTCGCTTTTTAGAGGAGCCAATAAGGCTTTTTATGGCGGCGAAAATATCAATTATACTTTGCCAAAATATCCACAGGAAATAAACAGATATTTTGAAGCCATTCAGCAAACGCAATTTGCAGAAGAAATGCAGCACTATTTGGCCGAAGACAACCGACAACTAAGGATTAGCGGCCGTTTGCCCAACATGTCTATTAAAGAATTTAAAGTAATAAGAGAAAAAATTGATCATTATTTTACCAGGGGAAATTATACACAAACTTTTGATTATCATTTAACGGGGTCGGCAGTATTGCTGGATAAAGTAACCTATTCGCTTACAGACAATTTAATTACAGGAATTGTTATAGATGCAATTGTAATATCGCTTATTGCATTGTTGTTATTAAAGGGCTGGCGGATTGTTTTAATCATCTTAATTCCCAATATTATCCCGCTGTTTATAATGGCAGCATTTATGGGGTTATTGCATATTAACCTAAAGGCAGATACCTCTGTAATATTTGCTATTGCCTTTGGAATAGCCGTTGATGATACCATACATTTTTTAAGCAGATTGCGGCTCGAGCTTTCAAAAGGATTATCGTTGCCCTATGCTGTAAAACGAACGTATCTTTCTACAGGCAAGGCTATTATTATAACAACGCTTGTATTACTTTCCGGATTTATGACGCTGTTGTCATCCTCTTTTGGCGGCACTTTTTATATCGGCCTGCTGATAAGCCTTTGTTTATTTTCTGCCTTAATTATGGAGCTAACTGTTACCCCACTTCTTATTCTGCTGTTTTATAAAAAAACAAAATCATCTAAATAATACCCTCCTTCTAATTAAACCAACCGGGGGATATTATTGACAATCTTCCTATCTTTTTTTCGTGCATATTTTTTTAGCAGCTAATTAATTTATTCTTTGCAGGTTTTCATAATCATGATTCTGGTTAGCTTTTATTCCTATCTTAATCATAATCATTTCAAACAATCGTCATACAATTGTCATTTTAGCCACAATAGCTTTGTGTAATTAACAAATCATTAATTATTTAAAACTTTTTTATGAAACTCTTTGATAATAAAACGCTGCTGGTTGTACTACTGCTATTAAGTAGTTATGGATACATTGCCAGCTGTAAACGTGACAATGATTTACTGCCACCACCAGCCTCAACAACACCTGTAATAGCACGGGGGACTGCTGTTTTACTCCCTGGAAATATGACTGTGGGCAACAACGCGGAATGGAAGTTAGACAAGGTGCACTCCAATACAATGTGGTCATCTAGCTATATGGCAGCTGCCGGTTTACTTACCGGTCGTTTTAACCAATTTGGAATGCACGATGTTACCGATGCTGAAATGACAACTTACGCAGTAGCCGGCCAGCCGTTAAAAGACACTTCATGGGCTTTCTATGAAAGCGATCCTTCAAAATCCTATTTTAATGGATATGTACAAATTAACCAATCCAATACAGGAGAACCAGGACGAGATGCAGGATGCAATGTGGCTGGTATGGGTACAACAGCAATAGTACCCGGCTCGCAAAATCTTTCTGTAACCAACCTTGCAAAAATTAAAACTACTAAAATAGAGTATGATCCTTTAAGTGCCGATTACATTGTTACACTCAGTTTAACATGGCAGGGCAAACTTGCCAGTCCTTTAATTAAAACAATTGTGGGCAGATTAAAATATGTTCCAAGAGCAACTGTAGGAGCAGGAACAGCAACCAGCTACGATGTATTTGGTTTGCAACTTAAATTCCAGTTTAACTGCAGAGATTTTGGTATTGTAAGTACCAGTATTGCTGATAAGATTGATATTGAATGTAACATGAATTTCAATAATAAATAATCACCCAAAAATTGAATGACAATGAAACGACTATTAATATATACCGGGCTAATTTTTGCCATCGCTTTTGGGGTTTCCGGTTGCTATAAAGATGTAATTCTTCCAGAAGTTGCAGTGGACCCTGATGGCCCACCACAGTTTGTGAGCTTTAAAACAGATGTGGCTCCAATGCTTGATACTAAATGTTCACTAACAGGCTGTCATGTTTCAGGATCACACAAGCCTTATACGGCTGCAGACGGTTCTTACCTTCAAATTGTTAACGGAGGATATGTAAATACTTCAATTCCAAAAGAAAGTATTTTATATAAAATGATCAATGGAGAAATGAGAGAATATATACCTTCCGCAACAGACAGGCAAAAAGTGTATGACTGGATAAGAAATGGTGCGCCTAATAATTAAGTGACCTTAAAAATTTAACAAATGAAAAGCATTATAAATAAAATAAAAAGCGGGTTTACAACTACTGCCTATCTGATCATTTGCCTGCTGTTAATCAGCAGTGCAGTAGTTGCTCAGGATGACAGCTTAACTGTTTCCAAATCTGCTGCACCGGTAAAACAAAAGCCTGTAAAAAACACCTTTAGCAGTGTGTGGATTATCGATAATCAAACTGTGATGGTTCCGGTAAAAGGTACATTCGAAATGGATATACAGCACCGGTTTGGTACTGTAACCAAAGGGTATGATGACTTCTGGGGATTTTTTGCACCCTCCAATATCCGCCTTGGTGTGTATTATGCGCCCATTAACAAATTATACGTTGGTATAGGCATTACCAAAGCAAATATGTTGTGGGATGCCAGTGCCAAGTACAGTATCATTACACAAACAAAAGGCAAATACCCGGTAAGCATAACCTATTATGGCAACGTTGCTTATGATACCAGAAAAGATGCAGATAAAAGCCTGTTTAAATATCCGGAGCAGCGGGTATCCTTTTTTAATCAGGTAATAATTGCCCGTAAAATTTCAGACAAGTTTTCCGTACAAATTGCACCGAGCGTTTCTCACCAAAATTCTGTAAATGGCTATTACACTAAAAATGACAGTACCGGTAAAGAGATCTTTGAGGAGATGAAACACAATCATTTTGCAGTGGCAGTATCGGCAAGGTACAAATTAACCAATGTTACTTCTTTACTGATAAATTACGACCAGCCTATCACAAAACATGCTACCAAAAACCCCTTGCCCAATCTATCTTTTGGTGTAGAATTTAATACCAGCAATCACAGCTTCCAGTTGTTTTGCGGTAACTACGCCTTCCTGAGTCCGCAAAGAAATAACCTCTTTAATACAAACGCTCCTTTTACTTATACAGATAATTTAACAAAAAAGAAAGTCTCAGGAGGTCAATTTCTTATTGGATTTAATATTACCCGTTTGTGGAATTACTAACAATCAAAACTCCAATAACACAATAGTGTTAAAAGCAAGTTTTCAAATAAAAAGAGCCTTAGTTGAATTCAATTAAAGGCTCTTTTTATTAGCGTATTTTGATAATGAAATAATATAATTTTAATTTATGCAGCAGATAAACACAAAAAAAAATGTTGTACTTAATACAATTATTTCCACCTGCATTTTTGTATTTATTCTACCACTACTATTTTCCTGTTCCGGAAAAAACATAAAAAATAATACAGCGGATAATAATCCAGCAATAACAACTGCTGCCAGGCTGGTAAAGCCCCCGTCTTCTTTTTCAGATACTTTATTAATTACAACTGCAGCTGCAGTTTTTTATAATCCAGATTCAATTCAATTACAAAAAATAAAATTGATTTATCAACCCAATATTTTTGAAAGTGTAACGCATGAAAATTTTTATCAAATGAGAAACGCAAGGATAGAGTTAAAAAAATACTGGCCCCGATTGCGTATTATTGAAACATCAAAAGCCCGCTATCTGCTATTTTTAAAAGCTGATAAAAGCTTCACATTAATTGACCTCAATACAATCAGTGATATAAGTGGTATCTATCTTTTTGATCCAAAAAAAGAGCCTTTATTAATTGATATGATGAATGTAGATACAGCATTGGGATTTTATTATGCAAAGTAAATGAAGTAACTATTTATTATGTTATAATAAGTGCCTGCTGATATTATTCAGGCCCATACTTAAATATTAACATCATCCTCTTCCCTATAATTTATATTTTAAACAAGTTATATGCAAGCAGTAAGGGTATGCAAACTTTGCACATAAAGCATCATAAATTACTTTTTGTAAAAAATGAAAGCAAGGCTATTATCATCGTACTAAAAATATTCATCATTATGAATGGATTGTTCTCTTGAACTACCATACCCAAAGGGGCATTAGCTGATAAGCCTTTCTACAAAGAAAAATATCTTTGTACATAGCACGAGATTTCCCGATTAAATTTCAAATCTGTAAAGGATTTCAATAATACCACTGCTGAATATTCCTTAAACAAAAATGGCACAATCATGGTGGAAAATAAAGGGTATGGTGTAAAAAAAGGAAGACAAGCAATTGTTAAAGCAAAATTTGTTGGAGAAGATAATATTACAATGCTAAAGGTATCTTTCGGGGTACCCTTCTATGCCGGGTATAATGTTATTGGAATTGATCCTTAATATAAATACGCTTTGGTAGCTGGAAAAAATCTTAACTATCTGTGAATTTTTCCCATGCCACAAATATACCTGTCGGGATAAAAAAAAACTATCTTACAATTGCTGCAGCAATAGGCTATAAAACCTCCAACCTTTTATGGGTTGTACATAATTTGCAGCAATAGGGCCAGCACATAAAATGGGTATTGCTGCAAATTCTTAATTGTTTCTTCAAAAGGTTTACAATCATTTTTTTTTACGTTGGATACGCATTAAATATCCCAGTTTCAGCAACACCAGAACGTTATTTTAACTAGTGTTAAGTTAAGTGTGAATTGGCTATAGTGAATGATCAATATTTCACCATTGACCATTCACCATTCACAAATTGATACGCCATTTTGTTCTTAGCATAGAATTGGCATCTCCTTAATAGTAATTTTCAAAATGCAATCCGGCACTCTTAATAATTGGCATGTTAAATCTTAACAAATCAGCGTTTCTGTTCAGCCCCCGATTTCTACCAGTCGGCAATTTCTAACAATTTTCTGCAAGAAGTAGCATCATAATTGCCATTTGGAAGGAAATTCCTGTTCATTATAAAAACCAATATCTTATGAAAACATTTTTTTTCCCGCTATTGATGATACTACTTTCATCGGTATTATTTATGGTAAGCTGCCGGCACGAAGAACCTGTATCCTGCACTGAAATAAATTTCAAAATAAAAGCTGTAAAAACAGATGCCTTGCTCGATAAGGCAACGGGTTCTATCACCGTAACTGCAACAGGCGGCCATGGATTTAAGTACAGCCTGAATGGTGGCGAATTTATAGAGAAAGACACCGTGGTTTTTTCTGGCCTCACTGCATTTGGAGATTATAAAATTGTAGGGCATAATTCCGCAGGTTGTACTGATACAGCTGTTGCTCCAATCGGATCTTTTAATCCTTGTCAGGGAGTTACTGTAACTGTAAGTGCAACAAAAGTAGATGCAGCTGCCAATCAATCAAATGGATCTATAACAGCGAAAGTTTTAGGCGGAGTAGGTTATACGTACAGCATTAATAGTAAGCCATTTCAAAGCAGTGGTGTATTCAACAACTTGGCCGCAGGTAATTATACCATTGCTGCAAAAAGCGCCAATGGTTGTATTGGTACATCACAGGTTACCATTGGTACCATTGACGCTTGTGCAGGTGTTACCATTTCAGTAACAGCTACACAGGTTAATCCAACTTTAAATCAATCCAACGGTTCAATTACTGCTACAGCAACCGGCAGTACCGGCATTACGTATAGTTTAAACAGCGGAGTCTATCAGGCAAGTGGAACATTTAGTAATCTGGCTGCAGGTACTTACACTGTATCAGCAAAAAATATAAATGGTTGCGTAGGCTCCAAACAATTCACACTTACAGGTATCAACCCTTGCACTGGTGTAACGGTAGCTGTAACAACTACACAGGTTAATCCAACTTTAAATCAAGCCAATGGTTCAATTACTGCTGCTGCAACTGGTGGTACTAGTTTTACATACAGCATCAATAACGGAGCATTCCAGGCAGGTGGAACATTCACCAATCTTGCTGCAGGTACTTACACATTATCAGCAAAAAATATAAACGGATGTACAGGTACTAAACAAGTTACGCTAACAGGTACCAACCCTTGCGCCGGCATTACCGTATCAATAACAACAACACAGGTAAACCCGGTTACCGGCCAGTCTAATGGCTCCATAACAGCATCAGCAACTGGTGGCACTGGTTTTACCTATAGCATTAATAATGGCGCTTTTCAGGCGAGTAATGTATTTGCTAATTTAGCAACAGGAAATTTTACCATCACAGCAAAAAATAGCAATGGATGTACCGGAAGCACCACTGTTGCACTAGGATCAACTAACCCATGTGCCGGTATTACAGTAGTGATTTCAACCACACAGGTAAATCCTGCACTTGGTCAGTCAAATGGCTCAATAACAGCGACAGCAACCGGTGGCACAGGTTTTACCTATAGCATCAATAATGGCGCTTTTCAGGCAAGTGGCAGTTTTACAAATAAGCCTGCGGGAGTTTATACTATTACAGCCAAAACCTCCAACGGATGCCTGGGTACCAAGCAGGTTACCTTAACCGGTATCGACCCCTGTGCAGGCATTACCGTAGCAATTACTACAACACAGGTTAATGCAACACTTGGTCAGTCTAATGGCTCCATAACAGCTACAGCAACCGGTGGCACAGGTTTTACGTACAGTATCAATAACGGCGCTTTCCAGGCAAGCGGTAGCTTTACCAATAAGCCTGCCGGTACCTATACCATAACAGCCAAAAACTCCAACGGATGCATGGGAACCAAACAGGTAATATTAACCAATATTGATCCTTGCGCAGGCATTACGGTAGCAGTAACTACTACACAAACCAATCCTGCAACGGGCATGGCAAATGGATCTGTAACGGTCGCTGCAACAGGTGGCACAGGATTTACATACAGTATTAACAACGGAGCTTATCAGGCCAGTAGTACCTTTAGTGGTTTAGCAGCTGGTACGTACACGATTACTGCTAAAAATTCAAACGGATGCCTTGGCACAAAACAGGTAACACTTGCGGCAACAAGCCCCTGTGCAAATGTCAACATCAGCATTACGCCTGTTATTGTAACTGCAACCCCTTGCGTTACGCCAGCCAATAACGGAAGTATTACAGCAAAAGCCTCCGGGTCCACAGGTTTAACATATAATAACAATGGCGGGGCATACCAGGCTAGTAACATATTCGCTGGGTTAAATGCAGGCAATTACCTAATTGGTGTTAAGGATGTAAATGGCTGTACCAAAACTCAATCGGTAACAGTTGGCGTTACACCAGCAGGCCCCCTATTTACTGCAGTTAAAAACTTAGTAACTACCCGTTGCGCCGGATGTCATACAGGGGGTGGCAATACTGCTGGATTTAATTTCGATACAGACTGTAAAATTGTAGGCTTCTGGAGCCAGATAAACCAGGCATGTGTTACTTATACGATGGTGCAAATGCCACCCTCTGCTCAATTGCCTGCAGCAGAAAAGCAAGCAATTACCAATTGGATTAATGCCGGGCACAAAATTTCGAATTAATTATAGAAATAAAAATCTATGAAAACTAAACTAGTATCTATCGCAGTGTTGCTATGTATTACAGGAGCTATAGCCCTTAGCTCCTGTAAACATGAATCGCTTTTTGTAACAACAACAGATTCATCCCCCTCTGGTGGCACCCAGGCTTGCAGTACCGATACCGTTTACTTTAAAAACACGGTACAGCCATTGTTAATTTCAGGTTGTGCCATGAGCGGTTGCCATGATGCAGCTTCCCGTAAAGAAGGAATAGAAATTACATCGTATGCAAACATTATGGCATCGGGTGTTAGGGCAGGTAACCCGGGAGGCAGCAAACTTTACACCGTACTAAATAAATCGGGTGAAGAGCGAATGCCACAGTCGCCTTACCCGGCATTTACCGCTGCACAAAAAGATATCATTTACAAATGGATTTTACAGGGCGCTAATAACAATGCATGCAATTCCTGCGATTCAACTTTAATAACATTTGCAGGTGCTGTAAGCCCTTTAATGAACTCTTATTGCAAAGGATGCCATAATCCTGCATCCTTAGGCGGAGGCATTGATCTTAGCAGCTATTCCACTATAAAAATACAGGCGCTCAATGGCAGGCTTATAGGCAGTATTGCACATACTGCCGGTATATCTCCCATGCCAAAAGGCGGCAGTAAATTAGCTGATTGCCAAATAAGCCAGGTGCAAAAATGGATACTAGCAGGCGCACAGAATAATTAAAAATTGAAAAAACAACCATACAATGAAAAGTAAGTTTAAACAAATCAACATAGTTATCTCTTGCAGTATTGCTTTTATAGTTATTGCAGCATCTGGTTGCTATTATGATAAAGAAGATTTATTGTACAAGAGTACTACAGCAGTTAATTGCACCACTATTACTGCAAAATTTGGTACTGATGTAAAACCAATTATGGCAAGCAAATGTGCCACTTCCGGATGCCACAATGCTGCAGTTGCTGCAGGCGGAGTAATATTAGAAACCTACGCACAGGTATCCAAAAGTGCTGCAAGGATAAACCAGCGATGCGTAATAGATAAAAACATGCCGCCAGGTGGCGCATTAACTGCGGCTGAAATAGGAATTTTAAAATGCTGGATAGAATCCGGTGCAATCAATAACTAAAAAATAAAACTATGAAAAAATTAAAAAAAATCCTTGGCGTCCTGGTGATTATGGTTCTTGTTGCTACTGGCTTTGGTTTTTATTTATACACTAAAAAACCGGCCGATGTAAGAACACTTACTTCCAACTATCAACTTACCGCCACCACACTGGTAGCAGCTTTTAATGCTGATGAAAAATTGGCCAATGTTAAGTACCTGGATCAAGTGATTGATGTAAAAGGTATCGTAACAGATATCAAAATTGATTCGGCCAAACAGGCAACAATTTTCCTTGATGGCGGAGATCCTTTAGCTGCCGTTACCTGTAGCTTTTATAATGAAGAAGCAGCCGCAGTAAAAACCATTAAGCCTGGCGAGGAAGTAATCATTAAAGGCAAGTGCACCGGTAAACTTATGGACGTAGTCTTAAATAAATGCAGCATTCAAAAAAAACTTTAAAAAAATATATCTATGAAAAAAACAATTATTGCAATTACTGCCCTGTTTTTATTACAGACCAGTTTTGCTCAAAAAAGATTTATAACTAAAACAGGTAACATCTCGTTTAGTGCAGGTACCGCCCTGGAAGATATTGATGGTGTTAACAAATCTGTTACCAGTTTATTTGACATGGCTACAGGCGAGATCGTTTTTACGTTACTGATAAAGGGGTACGAATTTAAAAGTTCCCTTTTGCAGGAACATTTTAATGAAAATTATATGGAAAGTGACAAATTCCCGAAATCTACTTTCAAAGGAAAAATAACCAACCTTGATAAAATAAATTTTCTAAAAGACGGGCTTTATCCGGCTACAATAAAAGGTACTTTAGAGATACATGGCGTAACCAATAATGTAGAAGCTACCGGCAACTTTAAAGTTAGTGGTGAAGCCGTTACTTCAACCTCCGATTTTGTTGTTTTACTGGAAGATTATAAAATTACTATACCAAGCCTGGTAAAAGATAAGATAGCTAAAACCGCAAAAATAAAAGTGAATTGCAACTATGCAGCTTTAAAATAATCACTATAAAAATCAGTACAATGCGTTATATTTTTTTTACCCTGATAACAATTTGCCCGCATTTCATTTTTGCACAGAACGACTTGTTATCCCTTGTAGATGCAACCAGTGAAAATAAAAAAGAGTATGTATCCAATGCCTTTAAATCGAGCCGTGTTGTTAATGGACACTCCATGGAATTTATTGGTAAGGGTGTAATGGATGTAAGAATACTCCACCGCTTTGGTTCAGTAAATTCAGGCTTCAACAACCTGTTTGGTTTAGATAATGCCAATATGCGTTTTGGTTTTGATTACGGTGTATCTAAAAACCTTACTGTTGGCGTTGGCAGGAGTAATGTAAACAAGGAATGGGATGGATTTATCAAGTTCAGGCCTATCTGGCAGGCAAAGGGCGGCAGCTGGCCTTCTCCTGTTTCGGTGGTATTGGTTACAGGTGCCACCATCACTACGATGCCATGGACCGACCCAGCAAGGAAGAACTATTTTACCAGCCGGATGGCATTTTATAATGAGATAATTATTGGCAGAAAATTCAATGATATTTTCAGCATGCAAATCTCTCCCACCTTTGTGCACCGTAACATTGTTCCCTTATCATCTGATGCTAATAATGTTTATGCATTGGGAGTTGGAGCAAGGTTAAAACTTAGTAAGCGAACTGCATTTGTTGTAGATTATCACTACATCGCAAAAGGATTAGACAAAACGATTTACCAGGATCCATTATCTGTAGGCTTTGATATTGAAACCGGCGGCCATGTATTTCAGTTACATTTTTCCAACTCCACCGGCATGAACGAAAAAGAATTTATTACCAATACAACCAATAGCTGGGGCAAGGCGGAAATAAGATTTGGCTTCAACTTATCCAGGGTATTTACGGTGGGTAAACATAAATAATTTTTTAGATTTTTTTGTAAAAGCAGTACTTGTAAAGCAGCCTGTTTTACCATTAATAAACGGTGATTTAGTAGAGCTAAAGTTTTGATTTTAGTAAGAAATTTTTATGGAAATTCCGTAATGTATTGTACGTTATTTTATTGCCATTCTATTGATTAACACTAACTGTTTTTATACTAATATATAGAAAATTAAATTAGCTGAAACCCTATGCATAATAGGCTTTCAGCTAATTAATGAACAGGTTTGCCTTACTTGTTCGTTCACGTAATCCGTCCGGATACTACTGTATTTTTTTAATCATTTTTCAGCAAACAAGTAAATTTATTTCATTGTTAAATAAACCTTAAAACGGCATGATTATTGGCTCTTGAATAGCAGTGTCTGAATCTATAGAATCTTTCCTTTTTTATCAACGTTAATACTTACTTCCAGGTTTATAATTATTGGTACAACCGAAGTGTGCCCTTCAAAAAACCCAGCCAGCAAACAACTCATAATTTATCACCATTAAAAAAATTAAAATGAAATTTTTTAAACTAAATTTTATGCAGCTGGTAATATTTTCATTGCTCTGCATGAGCTATACCACTGCATCACTGCTTAGCAATCCCAATTGCCCAACCAGCTATACCGGGGCACCAAGGGCTACCACTCCAAACCTGGGTCAGGTAAGGTATTGTAACACATCCGGTTGCCACCAGGATTTTGCATTAAATAATGCAGGAGGAAGTGTAGCAGCTATCGGATTGCCGAATGCAAAATATGTTCCCGGGCAGCTGTATAATTTTAGCATTAAAATAAATCATGCAACAGCCAACAGAACCATATGGGGCTTTGCAATTAAAGCAGTAAATACGGTTGATAATAAAAATGTTGGTACTTTTTCAAGTACCAACCCCGCTGCAACATTAAAAGGTTTAATATCAAGCAGCAGTCTTGAACTAAGTCATGCCAATGCAACAACCACTCCGGCATCCAACAGTTTCTCCTATATTAATCTAAGCTGGACTGCACCGGCATTACCAACGCCCAATGAATCTAATATCAGGTTTTATATAACTGGCAATGCGGGCAATGGAGATGGTGGCGAGGCTGGTGATTACATTTATACCACTACCGTAAATGCATCACTAAGTACACTCCCGCTTACGCTTGGCTCATTCAATATTACAGAGGCTAGCGAATTGGAAGTAAAAATACAATGGCAAACGTTGCAGGAGTTTAACACAAAACAATTTGAAATAGAAACCAGTGCGGATGGCATTAACTGGAACAGCATTAAAACCATTGCTGCCAAAGGAAAGAGCAACAGCACCCAAACTTATTTTAGCATAGACAAAAAACCTGCTGCATTCAATGCTACAATTTTTTATCGGTTAAAAATGATAGATGAAAATAACAGCTTCACTTATTCAGATATAAAAAATATCCGGTTAAAAAACAGTGGAATTGTTATTAAAAATTTATCTGCCCAGCCATTGCAGTTACAGCAAAATGGACTACTTGAAGTACATAGCATAAAAGCCGGAAATATTTTATTGGCTGTATTCAATATCAATGGAAATTCTCTTTACAACAAAACTACCATCATTAATAAAGGAGTTAACAGAATTGAGATTCCATTTAATAATTTCACTAAAATGAAGGGCACCTATTTTGTAAAAATTAATTGCAATGGATTTGAAAAAGTAATTCAGCAAATTATTAATTAGTGTTTCGAACTGTGTGGATTGAACCCGGATATTAATAAAGATGAACCATTTTAAAATAGCAGTTCATATGTAACCAGGTACAAGCTTTATAGTGATATAAGTTTACTGTTAAGGTATCGGGACACACCTGTTTTTTTAATAACCATCAACTGCAGGTTTTATCTGTACAACGCACCATGGGGCAGGTTTTAAAGCCTGCCCCATGGTGCGTTATATCAACTGTCATAGATTGTGTAATGACGATGCTGAAAGATCGTTATCGTTGTACATTTAGTAACAGACTGGTAGTTGCATAAATAAACATAAATGCGGGCGCAATTATGTTTTATCAGATTTAAAATAAATTATCCCGGCACACTATTTCATCACTTCATTTATCAGAATAACCACACTGGTTCTGGCATAATTTACTTCGGGATTAAGCCCAACATTCATTAAAAAATCACCACTGTAAATTTTTCCCTCTTCGATTGTTGATTTGGTGCCCGGATATAAATTAATTTCTTTTACTGCATATTTTTTTGCCGCACTCAGGCCTTTTAATTGTATGGGCCTCTCTGTTGCATTAATTACAAATCGATTGCTGTGCAGGTAACTAAAAAGCACAGCGCTGCTTTTATCTTCGCTTACATATTCAATAGCAGCCGCAGGATTTTCATATGGACTTAGCAACCGGTATTGATCCCCATGCCATACAATATCTTTAAAGCCATTGTAATTTTTAATGGCCTGCTGGCAAAATGCCAGGTCATTTTCACTAAGTTTTGCGGCTACAATATCAAAACCAAGTTTACCCATACTGGCAACATCTACCCGGAATTTAATAGGTTGCTTACCCCAGTCTGTAACATGGCAATCAATGGCAATGGAAGGAAAGAAATAGGAATAATCCCATTGCAGAAATATGCGTTCAATAGGCTCGGTATCATCGCTTGGCCAAAACTCTGTAAAGTATTTTAGTATTTCATAATCGGCCCGGCCCCCACCGCCGGAACACAGCATCATTGGCACTTTAGGGTATTTTGCCCGTATACGTTCCAGCACACTGTAAAGCCCTTTTACATACTCCGTGTACAAATGTGTTTGAGGTATTTTGTTTTTATTTAAATAGGCAGAATACGCATTGTAGATAACCGCATTACAATCCCATTTAATAAATGCCAGCTCAGGATTTTTAGTAAACAGGTCGTCAACAATTCCAAACACAAAATTCTGTACTTCGGGATTGGAAAGATCAAGCACCAGTTGATTGCGATAATATTTTTCAGGTCGCTGAGGCTGCCTGATTACCCAATCCAAATGCTTCTCATACAAATCACTTTTAGGGTTAACCATTTCAGGTTCTATCCAGATACCAAATTTTACACCCGCTGCCTTTGCTTCCTTTACCAGGTAACCAATACCATGTGGCAGTTTTTTCACATTCTCCTGCCAGTCGCCCAGTCCTGCCATATCATTGTTACGGGGATACTTGTTACCAAACCAGCCATCGTCCAGCAGGAACATATCTACGCCTAATTTTTTTGCATCTTTAAACAAACCGGAGAGCTTATTTTCATCAAAATCAAAATAGGTAGCTTCCCAGTTGTTGAGCAGCGTAAGCCTTTCGCCCTGCCCATCCAGCAAGCGATATTTTCTTGCCCAGCTATGTAACTGCCGGCTCGCTTCTCCTGTGCCGGTATTGGATAATGTGTAAACCAGCGAGGGCGTTTTAAAACTTTTTCCAGGCTGCAAATGATAAGCCGCTTCGTAAGGGTTGATACCTGTTATCAGCCGCAGATTTTTATAAGAATCAACTTCAAAATCGAGTTTAAAATTTCCACTCCAGGCAAGCTGCCCAAGCATAACTGTGCCGCTATTTTCTTTTGCCGGTCCACCAAACGATACCATAAAATTGGGTGAGCCCAGCAGCATGGCCCTTGTACCCAGTTTACTATCGATGGTTCTGGTGCCTTGCAATAATTTTTCTTCCATCGGCTGCAATTCTTTCAGGTACTCTCCCTGAAAACTGGTGAGGTAAAAATCTTTATTAGAGAAATATAAATTGGCAGATGCATACTTCTGTAATACCACCGGCCCCTGTTCGTTGTTGCTGATCTCCGACCATTGTTCTATTACATTTTCTTTATTCCATGTTTTATAAAATAATCGCACGGTCAGTCTATAAACAGGGTCCTGCAAAGTAATTGCAGTAAGGCTTGTGTTGGCATCCGGTTTAGTAGTTTGATGGCTTACATATCTTAACTCCAGCGAGTGATTGCCATCTGCATGTGTAACCTGTATGGCAGGCTCAGAAAGGTTCCAGGTGCCTGCAGGTGTGTAGGCGTTGTTGTAGATACCAGCATTACCCTGTGGGTAACGGGATGTTTCGGCAATGCCGTTATAATCTGCTGGCGCATCCAGTTTATTACCACAATACACCGTGCTAAGCAAATTCTCCTTATCCACCTGCAGCACTATAGCATAGGTAGCCGTTTCCACAGCAATGGTAGTTTGAGATTGACAGGGGAAAATGAAAATTAACCCCAATAAAAAAGTGGAAATTAAAGAAATGGATTTCATACAACAGCGGTGTTTATAATTTTAAAAAAATGCAAGTATAAATTGCCGAAACTTTTTGTTCAGCTAGTTATTCGCAAGCCTTTGCAATATATTGAAATTTGAAGTAGCAATAGAGGAGGATTAAGAGTAGGTATTCTAACAGCTAATTCTTACTATAAATAAATGAATGAAATACAAATTTTACTGCTGATCTTTTTATCGGTTTGTAGTCTTACGGATAATCTTCCCGGAATTACCACGCTGGACTGTATATTTTTTTTGGCAGCAATTATCTTATCAAAACGGTTGATCCTTTACTTGTAATCTTGTTGCCTGTGTCGGCGTCGGTATATTGAAGTTGCCATATATAAACGCCTGCATCTTGCTGCGCCCCTTTAAATGTACCGTCCCATTTAATAGTCCAGTCTTTTGTAGAAAAAAGTTGATTGCCCTGCCTGTTAAATATGGTGAATAAAAGATTGCTGGCTTTGTAGGCGTTTAAGGGATACAAGTAATCGTTGAGGCCATCATTGTTGGGCGTAAAAGCGGAGGGTACTGCAATGCGGCAGTTATTGGCCACTTTTAAATATTGTACAGCCGTATCGTAACAGGACTTATCACTTTGTACAATTAGTTGCACCGGGTACAAACGGTCAAACCCGGCACTAGAATATTGCTGCGTCGGAGGGCTTTGCAGGGTGCTTGTAAACCCGTTTCCAAACTGCCAGTACCAGTTGGTTATTTTACCTACACTGGTATCTTTAAAATAAGCAAGGTCATTGGGGCAATAAACGGATGGCAGTGTAAAAGCAGCATGCAGTGAATCATGATCAATAAAAAAATCTACTACTGAAGTGTCACTGCAAAAACCATTGCCCGTGATAAGCTTTGTACTTTTATTACCAAAGCTGCTGTAAACAACTGTTGGGTTTGGTTGTGCACTAATGCCATTATCAAATTGCCAATTCCAGTATGTTTTACCATTTGTTGCAGCATTAAAATATTGGATGGTATCGTACCTGCAACCCCTGGATAACTGGTAGGTAAATGCTGCAGAAACCGTATCTTTTACAAAGAAATTTTGGGTTGCGCCAGCAGGTGTTTCAAGGTTGCATTGGTCTGCAATGGCATTGCCATCTGTGCCGTTGATAAGCGTTACGGTATAGGTTCCTTCATTCACGATCGGCGCTGCCAGTTGCAACTCAATTTTAGTTGTAAGGCCATTAATGCAAAGGCCATTTGCTTTTATAACTTTAACAGGATAAGGACCTGTTACTATAAAGTCGCTGCCATCCGCAGCAATTGAACTGCATCGGATACTCTTTTTAAAAACCAATGCTAACTTTTCTGGCGCACAGGTTGGCGTTGTTATACTATCCATAATTGCCGGTAGCCTTTCAAGCACCGTAAAAGCAATGGAGTTCCCAAGTTCAATTGAGTCGAGACAATTATCCAGCAGGGTATTGTTATCACTACCCTTTTTTATAA